>JANXOO010001386.1 GCA_025353525.1 Schlesneria sp.
GCAGCGGCCCGGGCGACAGCCTCTTCTTTGCCCGACAGGATCGGTTGACCGGAATTCGTCAGCGGTTCCATAAACTGTGACGGATCAAATTGACGTACCATAAGACAAAAGCGATCGCCACCAACGACGATGATATCGGCTCCTTCCTCAATCGGTCCCGCTTCAGCCCGAGCCGCCATCGGTGCATTGCCAATCAGTACGCGACCACTGGGGTAAAGCGGACAAGCCGTCCGACCGCGATCGCCAATCTTTGCCGCCATTTGGTTGTCCCATCGCAGAAGTTTTCTGAAGCCCTTGCGTGAACAGATTGATTGTAATGCAAATTCGACACGGAAATAACGATCGGACAATTGGAACCGAATCATCAACATCAATTCGTACAACGTGACTGAATCATTCGGGTATGTCCGCGACATCAGCAATTTGCGACAATTGTAAATGCGCCGATCCTTTTTGCGCCTTTGACTCCTTGCGCCCTTGCGTTCAAATTCCTTGATCTCGCCCGCAGTTTTCACTGCAGTCCTTCGCGTTGGATCTCAAAAGGAAGTGAGCTGATAAGTCGAGTTAAGGAAACGAAAGAATTTGACGCAAAGAGGCAAAGGCGGCAGGAATACGAAGAATAAACCCGCATGACCTGAGTTTGTTTGTTTAGCAAAAACGCTGCTTCTTTACACGGATACCCGTCTTCCGCCGTCAGCTATTGCACCGGCTCAAAATACGAAGGGAAACTTGGACGCTGATTGTCCTCATCACGAACCAGATGCTCGTCAATCCACACGCTAACACCAGCGTCACCACGCCGACTTTCCGTCGCCAACTTTCGAAGAAGTCTCGCACGATTCCGTCCCCCGCGCCAGAAGGGGACATTTCTATCGGGTCCAAACTGGGGAC
The DNA here is from genome assembly GCA_025353525.1 of Schlesneria sp. Lineage (GTDB taxonomy): Bacteria > Planctomycetota > Planctomycetia > Planctomycetales > Planctomycetaceae > Schlesneria. The sequence goes on from JANXOO010001386.1 coordinate 892, forward strand.
ATTTCTATTGAGCACTGCCAACGTCCAACTACAGCCCTTGCCTTCCCAATCCGCTTACCCGTAAATTGTCAGAATGTCCTGGATCGGTCAACGAGGACTGGTCGAGATTCAATTCGGTGATCTCGAACGAGGGGCATCATTCATGCGTTCATTCCATTTTCTGTTGATCGGTTTTGTTTATGGTGCAATCGTTGATATTACGGCAATCGGTGCGACGGCGTTTTTCGGCCCTTCGCGTGCCACGGAAAAATCAACTTTACCTGCACTCCCGCCCGCAGACTCTCCAGTAGCGATGGTTACTCCATTTAATCCGACAGCGGAATATCCCCATTTCGGGCGCCCCTTCGCCGAAGATTTGACAAAAACCGTCAAATCGATGTCAGGCCGTCAGGATCACGTTTGAATTTGGCCAGTTCTGCGTGGAGTGCATCGGAAATTGAAAGATCCCGAGCCCAGGTTTCAAGATATGCCAGGTCCAGTTGCCCCATCGT
>JANXOO010001307.1 GCA_025353525.1 Schlesneria sp.
GATTATTATTCGCTTTACGGCGTGTTCCTGAACTCCACCGAACGCCTGGTACCCGCCGCTGCTTCGAATGCCATTACCGAAACGGATGCTGCGTTCGTGAAAGAGCTCCAAACGCGCCAAGGTGCGCTGCACGAAGCGACACTCGCCAAACGAACCGAGGCCACTGACAGGGCGCGACAGCGCGTTGCCGACTACCTGATCGCTCAAACAGAACTCTCCCGATATCCCGAAGAGGGCTTCGATCAGATTCTGGCGACAACCGATCTGATTCCGATGTTCGTCCGACGCTGGGAAGCCTGGTTGGCCGCGGAGGCCCGGGCCGTCGATCCGACATTTGTTCCATGGCGCCGTTTGTTTGCATTGAAACCCGATGAGTTTTCAGGGAATGCCGCCGGGACGATGAAGCAGATGACCTCGAATCCGGACGGGATCAATTCGCGGGTCCTCGCGGCATTGGACCCGCTCCCCGCGTCATTACGCGAAGTGGCCGAGCGATACGGAAAACTTCTGCTGGAGGTCGAGCAGGAGTGGAAAGCGGCTCGTGAAGCGGCCAGATCATCAGGAGCGACAGAGCCGACAGGACTTGAGTCGCCTGAATCAGAAGCCCTCAGGCAAGTCCTTTATGGACCGGATTCACCATGCTTCGTTCCCGATGAATCGATCGTGTCGACGGAATTGTTTTTCGACAGCGCCTCGATCGATCAGTTGTGGAAGTTTCAGGGCGAGGTCGACAGGTGGCTGATTCAATCCCCCGCTGCACCGAATCACGCAATCGCTCTGGTCGACCGGGCAACGATTCGTCCGTCGTACATTCTTCGGCGCGGGAATCCGGCCAACCGAGGCGCACCCGTCAATCGGCACTTCGTGTCTGTGGTGGCTGGTCCTGAACCGGCCTCATTCGAGCGGGGAAGCGGTCGCTTCGAACTGGCATCGGCGATTGTTGACCCCTCAAATCCGTTGACGACTCGTGTTTGGGTCAATCGCATCTGGCAACATCACTTCGGTAGCGGCATCGTAAAAACGACGAGTGATTTCGGAATTCGGGCCGAACCACCAAGTCACCCGGAACTTCTCGACTGGTTGGCAACCCGTTTCATGGCCGATGGCTGGAGCACAAAAAGTCTGCACCGGTTGATTCTGCTTTCCGCCACATATCAGCAACGTTCGTATGACAACCCACGTTCGATGAATGGCAAAACGGCGAATGGAACAAACGCTTCGGGTGACAGGTCAGTCAGTCCTGTCGACAGCATCGACCCCGAAAACCGGCTTCTCTCGCGGAAGAACGTTCGTCGTTTGACGTTCGAGGAATATCGGGACAGTCTGCTGGCCATTGCGGGGCAGCTGGATGGCCGCATGGGAGGTCGGGCGGAAGATCTCTTTCGCGGAAACGGCACCGCGCACCGGCGACGGACGATCTACGGGCTGGTTGACCGACAGTTCTTTCCGTCGACGCTACGTGTTTTTGACGTCGCGAATCCGGATCTGCACATTCCGGTTCGAAGCGAAACGACTGTTCCACAGCAGTCACTGTTCGTTCTGAATCATCCGTTTGTCGCAAATCTTGCGCAACAACTGATTTCAAAATGCGTTCCCGACGAAGCTCGATCACCGGCAGAAGGGATCAGGAGTCTCTATCGCGCCGTTTACCAGCGGGAGCCGACCTCACGACAACTCGCTGCAGCGGAAGCGTACGTGACCCAAGAGGATGACGAATCGGTCGACAGTGCGACTCCTGAATCACTGGCGTGGCAATACGGTTACGGGGAATTCGATGAGACTGCGAATCAGCTCAAAGGGTTTCAGCCATTGCCGCATTTCACAGGATCGGCATGGCAGGGTGGTTCGCAGTATCCGGATCCGGCGCTCGGTTGGGTGCAACTGACCGCGAACGGGGGACATCCGGGAAACGACTTGAAACACTGTTCCATCCGTCGCTGGGTTGCTCCCCGTGATGGCACGTACACCGTAGCTTCAACGATTGTGCACGATGTCGCCGTGGGGAACGGTATTCGTTGCCTGATCTTCACGAGCCGACACGGAATGCAACAATCCAGGACTCTGCACAATCAACGTCAGCAGATCAACGTTGCACCAATTGAACTTCAGCGAGGTGACTCGATCGATTTTGTCGTCGATATCAATTCGGATCTGAACAATGATCAATACGAATGGTCACCCGTCATTCACGAAGTCACGACGGTGTCAATAACCGATACACTAACGGCTGCTCACTGGGACGCTGCACGCGACTTCTCCGGACCTGTCATGCGGCGATTGACGCGATGGGAACAGGTCGCTCAGGTCTTGTTAATCGCCAACGAACTCATGTTTCTGGACTGACAATGAACCCGGATTTTACACCACTGTCGCGACGTTCGCTGCTTTGCCGATCAGGAATGGGACTCGGCTCGCTCGCACTGGCAGGACTTTTTGCAGATCAGAATGCGCGCGATGTGCGCGCAGCCAACAACCCTGCAAGTACAGCAGGCAGTGGCAGGCTTCCGCACTTCGCAGGTCGGGCGAAACGAGTGATTCACTTCTTTTTGAATGGTGGGCCATCGCACGTAGACACCTTTGATCCCAAACCCATGTTGCTCAAATATGCAGGACAGCCCGCATCGATCAATCTGACGACCGAACGCAAAACGGGTGCCGCGTTTCCGTCGCCTTTCGCGTTTAACAAGTATGGCGAAAGCGGTCTGGAAATCAGCGAAATCTTCGCGAAGACGGCAGCACATGCCGATGATATTGCCGTGATCCGATCGATGTATGCGCACGTTCCGAATCACGAGCCGTCACTGATGTTGATGAATTGCGGGGACTCAGTTCAACCCCGTCCAAGTGTCGGGGCGTGGGTGCTATATGGACTGGGTTCCGAAAATCAGAACCTGCCAGGCTTCGTTGCGATGTGCCCTAACGGGTTGCCAATCAAGGATTCTGACAACTGGCAGTCAGGTTTCCTGCCAGGAAGTTTCCAGGGGACGTACATCGATCCACAACATCAGGAGATCGACAGCTTAATCGAGAATATTCGCAGTCCCCATGCGACGCCCGCGATACAGCGACGACAACTCGAACTGCTCAGAACCTTGAATGCCGAACACCGCGACGTGCGTACCGATTCCCGGCTCGAATCGCGGATCCAATCCTTCGAGCTCGCTTTCCGAATGCAGACGGAAGCGGCAGAAGCATTCGATGTGACGCGGGAGCCGAAGCACATTCACGAACTTTACGGACAGGGAGTTCACGCGCGACAGACACTGATTGCCCGACGGTTGCTCGAAAGGGGAGTCCGCTATGTTCAGCTCTGGCACGGAGCCGGGCAGCCCTGGGACAATCACGCGGAAATTGAAAAGAATCATCGTCAACTGGCGGGACAGATCGACCAGCCAATCGCTGCCCTGATGACCGATCTGAAGCGACGCGGCATGTTTGAAGACACACTGATCATTTGGGGGGGCGAGTTCGGGCGAACTCCGACCGTGGAACTCGGAGGCGATGGCCTGGCGAAGTCTGGTCGCGACCATAACCACTACGGCTTCAGTGTCTGGATGGCAGGAGGTGGAATCCAGGGCGGAATGACATATGGCGCCACCGACGACCTGGGTTTCAAAGCCGTTGAAAAGCCGACAAGTGTCCACGACCTGCACGCGACGATACTTCACCTGCTGGGGTTCGATCACGAGCGATTGACCTACCGGTATGCAGGCCGCGATTTCCGACTGACAGATGTGCATGGCCAGGTGATTCACGACATTCTGGCATAGTCTCGATTTAGTGACCATGAATGCGGTTGTGAGTCGACTAACGACTCTTGACGTTCTATTTGAGATGCCAACCTCGGGCGGCGCTGAGTCGGAAGACCCTCATCGCACTGCCCCAGGTTGGATTTTTCGGCCTTTTCGGCCGCGAATGGTCAAGTTCATTATCCCTGACTGCGATCAGTTTCTACTGGTCGTTTGCGGACGAGTCCTGGTTTGACATCCAGATCGAGCGGCGATGTGATTCCTCGTTCGAGCAATTCCCAGCCCAGGGCCCCCATGGCGGCGTTGTCCGTGCAATACTCTTTTGCCGCAACAATCATCTCGACGTTTCTCTTGCGAGCGAGGTCGGCAAGTCGTTGCCGGAACGTACTGTTCGCGGCCACTCCCCCACCGACCAACAACGTCTTTCGCCCGGTTTGCGTGAGAGCCTGATCGCATTTCCCGACAAGGATGTCGATCACCGCCGCCTGAAAACTTGCCGCGAGATCTGCCACTCGTTTTGGTGTCAACGGCACCGGTGGCGTTCGGGAACCGGGAGTTCCCTTCGCTGCATACAAGACCGCCGTCTTGAGTCCGCTGAAACTGAAATCGAGTCGCGATTGATTGAGGAATGTTCGGGGGAACGAAACTGCCGACGGGTTACCCTGTGCGGCAATCTTTTCGATCAGCGGTCCTCCAGGGTATTCAAGCCCCAGAATTTGCGCGACCTTGTCAAATGCTTCACCAGCCGCATCATCGGTTGTCGAGCCGAGTAATTCGAATTCGACCGGTGATCGACAGTCGTAAAGGTTCGAGTGCCCGCCGCTAACAACAAACCCGACTGCCGGAAAAACGTCTCGACCCGCCATCATTCGGCAGGCATAAATATGAGCTTCGATATGATTGATCGACAACAGGGGAATATTCAGTACGAGTGCCAGTGTCTTGGCCGCCGTCAGTCCGACCAGCAGCGAACCGACAAGGCCTGGATGAGTCGCCACGGCCACAGCTTCGAGATCCGTCAGGTTGGCATTGGCATTCCGCAATGCTTCATCGATGACAGGCAGGATTCGTTCGAGATGCGCCCGCGATGCGATTTCCGGTACGACCCCGCCAAATCGTTCGTGTAATTCGTGCTGCGTGGCGACGACGTTCGAAAGAACATTGCGATCACGATCGATCACAGCTGCGGCCGTCTCGTCGCACGAGGATTCGATTGCTAACAGCAACTTGCCTCGGTTCGCTGAAAAGGGGGGACTGGCGCCAGGAAGATCCGGAGCCGGTCCAGGGTGCTGCAAACTTGGGATTGACATCTGGAAAACGATCTTAAGGAACACCTGGAATGTTACAAGAAGCCACTTGCGCCGATGGAATGAGAGACGGTAAAACTTCCGCATTCCTGAGCCCCAAAGGGGAGGGATTCCGTAGCCCATTGGCGGAGCCTGCGGGGCCTTGGGTCTCCAGGAAAGTGTGATTCATCCGCCCCAACGGGCAACGCCGTGAATCAATTGTCAAATCGTTTTTTTGCGGAAACAGGCGAGCCGTGCGGCGTAA
>JANXOO010001376.1 GCA_025353525.1 Schlesneria sp.
CCGGCATTTACAATGCTGTCAAAATCGAGGCCGAAGTGAAGGGCCTTAAAATCAAAGTCACCGGCGAAGTGCAACAGCACCTCGGCGGCGGGCGCGTTCGCTGCGTGGCTCTCGGTTCGACCGACGGGATGGTCCGCGGCATGGAAGTGCTGGACACCGGAGCCCCCGTCTGCGTGCCGGTCGGCAAAGCGACACTTGGCCGTGTCTTTAACGTACTCGGCGATCCGATCGACGGACGCGGCGATGTCGCCTGCGAAGAACGTTGGTCGATTCACCGCGACCCACCGAAGCTTTGCGATCTCAGTTCCAAGACCGAACTGTTCGAAACCGGAATCAAGGTGATCGATCTGCTGGTGCCATTCGTGCGCGGCGGTAAAGCCGGTCTGTTCGGTGGTGCTGGTCTTGGCAAGACCGTGATCCTGACCGAATTGATCGCTCGTATCGCTGCGGCGCACGGCGGTTATTCGGTGTTCGCCGGGGTCGGTGAACGAACCCGCGAAGGAAACGATCTTTGGCTGGAAATGCAGGAAGCCGAAATCGGCGATACGGGTCGCCACGTGATTGAACAAACAGCAATGGTGTTCGGCCAGATGAACGAACCACCAGGTGCTCGCCTCCGTGTCGCGCTGACGGCACTGACGATGGCCGAATGGTTCCGTGATGCGACCGGTGCCGACACATTGCTGTTCGTCGATAACATTTTCCGATTCTCGCAAGCCGGTTCGGAAGTCTCTGCGTTGCTCGGTCGTATGCCGAGTGCCGTAGGTTACCAGCCAACCCTGGGAACAGAACTGGGTGCCCTGCAAGAACGAATCACGTCGACGAATCGCGGAGCGATCACGTCGGTGCAAGCGGTGTACGTGCCTGCTGACGATCCAACCGACCCTGCACCCGCAACGGCGTTCGCACATCTTGATGCGTTCCTTTATCTGGAACGACGGATTGCAGAAAAGGGTTTGTATCCCGCCATTGACCCGCTGTCGTCGTCATCGCGAATTCTCGATCCATTGGTCGTCGGCGAACGACACTACAAGATCGCTCGTCGTGTGCAGCAGATTCTGCAACGGTACCGCGAGCTTCAGGACATCATCGCGATTCTTGGTATCGATGAATTGAGCGAAGAAGACAAACTGGTCGTGCATCGTGCTCGACGCATCGAACGATTCCTGTCACAGCCGTTTCTTGTTGCCGAAGCCTTCACCGGCAAGAAGGGGAAGATTACTTCTCGCGACGAGACGATTCAAAGCTTTGAAGAATTGTGTGACGGCCAGTGGGATCACCTGCCCGAAGCGGCATTCATGTACGTCGGGGGGATCCAGGAAGCCGCCGAACAGGCCGAACGCATGGCCAAGTCAGTTTGAAGTTTGGTGACGAATGCGAGGCTGCTTCATCCGGGAAAAGCATCACGGGGAAAAGCAAAAAGTCGATGTCTGGCGACGCGACGATCGGCGAATTGTGATTACAGATCACAACCAAATCGAAGATGTTCGTTGCAATTGGTATGAAGCGGTAGTGAGGTCAACATGGCTGGTGGCGACAAACTGCGACTGATCGTCGTGACTCCCGAGCGAACATTGCTCGACGAGCCTGTCGCTGCGTTGCGCTTTCCATTGTACGACGGCGACATCGGGATTCTGCCGGGCCGAATTCCGCTGATCGGTCGCCTGGGTGCAGGCGAGTTGCGTATCACGACTGCGTCGGGCGAGCAAAGCTACTTCGTTGATGGCGGGTTCGTGCAGGTCCTCGGCTCGAACGTCACATTGCTGACCAATCGAGCGATCCCGACCAAAGATCTGTCGGCCGCAGATGCCGGAAAACAGCTCGCAATGGCTTCCGCAGTCATTGCGAAGACGGACGAAGAAGTGTCTGCAAAACTGGCGGATCAACAACGCGCTCGCAAAATGCTGGCGCTGGCGCAACGTTCCGTGTAGCGTGCTCCAAGGTTTGGCTCCATCGATATGGCCACCATTCTCTTCCTTCACGGTTGGCATTCGATTCCCGGTGGTGTCAAACCGGCATACCTCGCGAACCGTGGGCACACGGTGATTAACCCTGCTCTCGATGACAATGATTTCGTTGCCGCAGTTCGTACGGCTCAGGTCGAATTCGAAAGGCATCAACCGCAGGTGGTCGTCGGATCCAGTCGTGGCGGGGCGATTGCAATGAACATCGTCACCGGCTCGACGCCTTTGGTGCTGCTTTGCCCTGCATGGAAACGATGGGGCTCGATCGCGTCACTCAAACCGGATTCGGTCATTTTGCACAGCCGCAAAGATGAAGTGATTCCCTTCGCCGAAAGTGAAGAATTAGTATCGAATAACGGTCTGTCGCCGGAGACGTTGATTGAAATCGGCAGCGACCATCGGTTGGCCGATGATGCGTCGCTGTCGGTGCTACACTGGGCGTGCGAGGTACTTGCGTCGGGCCAAAGAATGCCCTGGTTGGACGATGATTCGCAACGTTCGGTGAAATCATTCGGCGGAAATTCGTCCGGCAAAAGCAGTCTTAACTCGCAGAGCGAAGCTGGCTACATCTGCGACTCGTGCGGCGAGGAAATCGTCATCCCTCTGGACCTGACCGAAGGTTCCAGTCAAACGTATGTCGAAGATTGTCCTGTGTGCTGTCGCACCAATACGATTCACATTGAATTTGCCTGTGATGGAACACCGCACGTCCAGGCCAAATCCGAACAAGACTATGAATAAGTCGCGGGGACCGAGTTCTGAAAATCCGGGGTTAAGGCGAGCGGCAGAAATGTTTATCCCAGAGTCCCCGACTGGCCGGGGTCGATCCCCTTTTTCGTCTTCGACAAAAGGGGTTTGACCCCCTCCCGCTGGACTTTCATTTGGTAATTGA
>JANXOO010001382.1 GCA_025353525.1 Schlesneria sp.
GCAAGTGGCACGTTATGGGTGTGGTCCTGTCTGCGGGTGGAAGTTTGCAGTGGTACCGAAATCAGCTCGCCCATGCTGAAGTCGTCGACGGAAAGCGGCTGAAGACTGACGCATACAACCTTATAACGGAACAGGCGGCCGAATCACCGCCGGGTTGCGAAGGGCTCTTTTTCCTGCCCTACCTGACAGGCGAACGAACGCCGCATGCCGACCCCAATGCACGTGGTTGCTGGATCGGATTGAGTCTGCGGCACGGACGATCACATATGATTCGTTCGATCATGGAAGGTGCCACGTACGCCATGCGGGATTCGCTGGAAGTCATCAATTCGATGAACATCCCGATCCGCGAGATCCGATTGTCAGGCGGCGGTGCTCGCAGCGATTTCTGGCGACAGATGCAAGCCGATGTTTACGGTCGGCGTGTCAGCCTGATTAATACCGAAGAAGGTCCCGCTTACGGGGCAGCGTTGCTGGCGGCATCAGGAACCGGCAAGTACAAGTCAGTTGTCGAAGCCTGCGGTGCTGTGGTCAAGGTTGTTTCCAGTACCGACCCTCAAGCCGAAGCCAAGCGGATCTACACGAAATCGTATCCGATGTTCGGAAAGCTTTATCGCGCGTTGAAGAACGAGTTCGTCGATATTGCCAAGATCGTTTCGGAATCGTAATCGTTGCCCGAAGTGATGGGTGATTGGAAATGGATGTGACATCGGGAAGCGAATTGCCATCGGATGCCCCCATCGCGGGGACACCGCCCGATCCGGAACGACTCGGACCCGGATTTCGACACCTTTGTGATGTGATCGCAAGGCTGAGGTCTTCGACCGGTTGCCCGTGGGATCGGGATCAGACGCTGGATTCGATCAAACCCTACACACTGGAAGAGACGTACGAACTGCTCGAAGCGATCGATTCCGGGGATGATGCGGCGATCGTCGAAGAACTGGGCGATGTGTTGCTGCAGGTTTTGCTCGACAGCCAGATCGCCGCCGATGAAGGCCGATTCAATCTGATCGATGTGGTCGACGGTTTGACCCGAAAAATGATTCGCCGGCACCCGCATGTCTTCGGCGATCTTTCTGTCGATTCGGCGGGTGAAGTTGCTGGCCATTGGGATCGGATCAAGCAGGACGAAAAACAGCGCGAGTCGATTTTTGACGGACTTCCTGCGGCATTGCCAGCGCTCGCGAGGGCCGCTCGACTCTCTAAAAAAGCAGCTCGCGTCGGTTACGACTTCCCGAAACGGACGATGCTGTTTGACAAGCTGCGTGAAGAACTGGGCGAACTCTCGCAAGAACTGTTTCCGAACGGCGAGATTCCACTCGTTGCAGCCTCGGTGGATGAAGCGGTCGAACCTGACCCTCAACCGTTTGATGCCGAACGTCAGCAGCGGATCCAGTCAGAACTTGGCGATGTGCTGTTCGTACTGGCCAACATTGCTCGCCGTTGGCACATCAACCCCGAAGAAGCTCTCAGAGCCGGTAACGCGAAGTTCCAGCGTCGCGTCGGATACATCGAACGGCGTCTGAAAGAGCTGGGACGCGATATCAGAACCTCGACACTGGCCGAAATGGAACAGTTTTATCAAGAGGGAAAACGGCTGGAGCGCGAGCAATCCTGACCGCGTCAGACGTTGAACAGCATCGGCATCAGATCGCACCCTCGATCAAGGCAAACAGCAGACCGGGATGCCACCGCTTCATCGTAGGTCGTCGCAGCGTCGGGAACCAACCCCGTTCCGCACATCGCAAACGGTACATAGCCGTGGCTGTGCGTTTTTGTCCGCAGAAACGTCGGGTGATCAGGACAAATCAGCAGCCGAAACTCGCCCTGTGAACGCAGATACTCGTGCAGCGGGCCGACAATGTGCCGATCGATATTTTCCAGTGCGCGGACTTTTTCATCCGCCTTCCCTTCGTGCGATGCTTCGTCGGTCGCTTCGACGTGAACGACGATGAAATCGGCAAGATTGTCCTTGAATGCCTGGATCGCAGCGCGGCCTTTGGCGGCATAATCCGTGTCGAGATACCCGGTCGCTCCGGCGACTTCGATGACACTCCATCCCAGCAACCGGCCCAGACCACGCAACAGGTCGACAGCTGTAATCACGGCACCTCGCTGGCCAAATCGTTCAATAAACGGCGTGAGCGCCGGTCGTTGTCCCTGCCCCCACAACCACGTCTGCGTCGCAGTGCGCGTTCCCGTTGCCCGCCGCACACGGTTTTCAGGTGACTCGGCCAACAACGTGATACTGCGATCCATCAATTCGCGAAGGAGTTCGGACCCAGGGCCGGTTGGCAAATACGGTTCGATCAGTTGTTCGGTAATATCGTGCGGGGGCG
>JANXOO010001385.1 GCA_025353525.1 Schlesneria sp.
AACAACAGGTCGGCCACGCGCTTGCCGTTCGGCAAATAGCCCAACTCATCGAGAAGGAACAGGATCGAACACACCCACAGTCTACGAACGAAAAAGTAAAAAAGACAGTAAAAAAAGGAGAACACGCAAAAACGCGGGGGGAGATGGAGACTAAGAAAGAGACAGCTTTAGAAATGCGATGAGGAAGGATACGAGGGAATGAGCCTTCAAAAACTGGCACCGATCTGAGGATCGGAATTGGCTCTCTTTTCAAGATCGGTCCCAGTTGCACTGGCTCATTCGCCACAAGTCGTCATTCTGGATGATCCAGCGCTGAGACTCGATCCGGTTTCTCGCAAAGAGTTCAACCGTGATCTGGTTGAACACTTGCAGGCGGAGGGTCGTACTGTGGTTTACAGCTCACATCTGCTCGATGAGGTTGAAGCAGTCGCAGATGTTGTCGCGAGTCATCGAACAGGTTGAATATCGGGCGAAGAACTGGTGGCCCGAACAAACAGTCGCGGATAAACCGGTTGACAACCTGTTCGAACTCAAAAAACACCTGACTCTGCGAGTCGAAGTCCTGGAACTCGCAGTTGCTGAAGAACCGGATGACAAATTGTTTGCACCAGCGTTTCCTGTCGGCACAGTGATCTTCGATCATCAAGATAAAAAAATTTACGAAGCCGGGGAATCGGGAGCCATTCGTCCTTATCGGCCAACGCCTGCGGGGTTTCGAGGGGCTGTCTTCGCCTGTCACATCCTTTGGATTTCTGACGCCGTGACCTGTCTGTTTCGTCGTCGGAATTTCCCGGCTCACTACGCGATGGGACGGATTTAGCTCTTGCGTCCCAATATCCAATACATTGTCACCTCAATCGGTGCTGAAAAACCGTTTCGATATTGCACCGACATGAGCTTCATCATCGTCCCGCCGAATCAGCCTCGGGTCCATGTAGCAGCGTGATTGAACGGCGACAACTGAATGCAATCCATCAGGGGATTGACATCCCCCGCTCGCCTGAAATCAAATCGACTTTCTCCGAGACAGGGTGCCATTCGTACGGAAAACAACGGCGATACGTTCAGGTGACGCTGGCAATCCCGGGCGACGTGTCCCAGCGGATCTCCAACGCCACTGGCCCGCTGATACCGCCCGGATGAATTGACTCCGCTTCCGGATCAAATGCGATCTCAACAGCGAGCACGTTAAATGCGTTCATCTTTGCGGTGATTTCAAATTCGACTGGCAATCCTGCGGACGTGAAGTTGCCGACGGGCTCGTCGTTCAGGCGCACTGATCCGGTGCCTCTGATTTCCGTAAAGACCAGCACGACTCGTTCGTGTGGTTCGAGATTTGTCGGACGATGAAATTTTCGCCGAAATTGTGCGGTACCGGGACGGTCACCAAATAGTGACTGCCAGTCCTGCGGCATCGTTGCCGTTCCTGACTTTGATTCCGTAGCGGAATTAACGCCGGGCAATCCCTGCCAATCGTATTCCCAAGGCCCCTTCAAATGTATTCTGTGCGAACCCACGAACGGCCCTTAACTTGCTGCTTGCAGACAATATCGCCCGGCATCAACTGATATTTGCCCAATGGATGATTCGCGAAAGAATACCAGCTACCGAAAGATCGCCTGGTCCTCCCGCCGAAATTATACCCCGCACGGTCTGGTTTGAGGCCATTAAGAAATAAAGCGACACCTGGTAACTGCCGCAGTGACGGTGGTTTCGCTTCGAACGCGGAAGCGGACTCACAAACGAAGCCTCAATCTGGACCGCGAGCACTATAAGTTTCGAGTATGTCTCATGACATGCTGCGAACCGGATCACATGCCAAATCGAGGCTACCGACCAGTTCGGCGATCTTCTTCCGATCAAATTCGCTCGCGGGTCGTAATGGGGCTGCGAGTGTATCGGAACAGATTCCGGTGATCGACAGAGCGCACTTCAACCCTCGAAGGTAGCCTGCCGCTCCGTCGCCGACGACGTTGTAGATCCTGCTGAGGCTGACCGCTTCCGCTTGCAACCGATCGATCGCAGCACGATCATTTCGGACGGCGGCGTTGTACAGATTGACGAATAGCCTGGGGTGCAGGTTAGCCCCACCGTTGACTCCTCCGTCTCCGCCCATCAAGACCGATTCAACCATTAAAAGCTCAGGACCGATCAGAAAAGTCCAGTCCGGACGGACGCTGCGAAGTTCGAGCAACTTTCCATAGGCGGCGATATCGCCCGAGCTGTCTTTGAGGCCACAAATGTTCGCATGACCAGACAATCGTTCGACCGATTCAAATGCCAGCGACAGTTTGACGCACGAGGGCATATTATAAACGAACAGCGGAAGCCCGGTTCGTTCGGCCAGATCGAGCAGAAAATCAGTGACTTCCGTTTGCCCGAACGGAAAATAGTACGGCGGTGCCGCGACGACAGCAGTGGCCCCGGCTCCTTTTGAGAAACTGGCCAACTCGACGGCTTCTTCGACGGACGTGTCGGTCACCCCCACTAGTACCGGGATTCGACCGGCAACCAGTTCGCAGGTGCGTTCGACCAGTTCGTACCTGAGGCGGTACGACAGTCCGGGGCCTTCTCCAGTCGTCCCCAGCACGAACAGACCGGCAACACCGGCGTCAATCTGCAACGAAACCAGCCGCTCCAGACCCGCATAGTCGAGCTCGTCAGCGCCCTTCAGCGGTGTCACAAGAGGAGGTACGATTCCGCGAATTGGCACGGATAAATCGGTCATACAATCAGTTCCGTTTCAAAGTTAAGTCGACACTTCGCCGTCTGCGGATGTCATCGGAGTCTCTGGATGAGATCGGACTTCCTGAATTCGCGGCTTCGAAAATCGACTGGACGCCAACCCTACCAGCAAAATCGTCATCGTCCCTGCCACGATCACCCAATTATCGTTGAACGGACTCACGAACCAGCCACAATTCTGACGTTGCAGACCCTCTTTCCATAAGGGAGATAATGTCATCCAGCCGATCATTGCCACCCCTGCTCCGACACCCATCGCCGCGTGTCTTGATTGAGCTCGTCGGGAAATCAGCCCCAGCAGAAACAGACCCAGCATCCCTCCACTGAAAATTCCGGCGAGTTTCCACCAGACATCAAGCGCTGTTTTTACCTTGATCATCGCCAGTGCCGCCGCGATGCTCAGAGCACCCATCACGAGCGTCGTGACATGCAGCACGAGCATCGATTCACGTTCGCTCGCATTCGGTCGAAAGTACCGACGATGAATGTCGCACAAGTATAATGTCGCACAACAGTTGAGGTTCGAATCCATCGCTGCCGAAAAAATCGCCGCCAGGACGAGCCCTCGGACGCCGGGCAGCAACTCATGCCCGATAAAATACGGAAATACCGCATCCGGCTTGATTCCGACCGGCAATTCACCCGGTCTTTGTCCATACAGGACGAACAGCGCTGTTCCGATAAAGAAAAACGCCGCACTCAAAGGAATAAAGGCCAGCCCGCCCATCCAGACACTTCGGCCAGCGTCGGCATCCGATTTTGCCGTCGCATACCGCTGAATATATCCCTGGTCGATTCCGAAATTATGTAAATGAGTTACCATGC
>JANXOO010001399.1 GCA_025353525.1 Schlesneria sp.
GGCGATGAGGGACTGGCGGAATTGAGCGAACTCAGGAATCTGGACACACTTTACCTGGGTTCCACACAGGTTACGGATACCGGACTGAAGAAATTGCGAAACTTGAAAAAGCTTTCGACAGTGGAACTCAGCAACGCTCCGCTCACGAATGAGGGGATGAAGGAATTGGCAGAACTGAAAGGGATCACGGTATTGGTGCTCAGAGGTATTCCGATCACGGATGCGGGACTGAAGGAATTGTACGCATTGAAGAACCTGACTCACCTCTGTGTCGATGAAAAGGGTTTGACAGAGCAGGGGATAGCCGACTTCAAGGCGGCCTGTCCCAACGTGCGATTTAGTCCTTGAGCGAGGCGATTCCCGCCCCTTTGCGAGTCGGATTCAACCTGGCTACACTGTTGCGACCACAATGACCGGCGTCTTTTCCCGGATCAGGTTCTTTGGGCGCACTTACATCAGGTTTCACAACATGGCATATTTTCCCGACATTCCGAAAATCCGGTACGAAGGCCCGACCAGCAAGAATCCGTTGTCGTACCGGCACTACAATCCTGAAGAAGTCGTCGAAGGCCAGAAACTGAAAGATCTGTTGCGGTACACGGTCTGCTACTGGCACACTTTCCGTGGCACCGGATCTGATCCGTTCGGAGCGGCCACACTGCAACGTCCGTGGGACGATGGCTCGAATTCGGTCGAGAACGCAGTCAATCGCGTTGATGTCGCGTTTGAATTTATCGAAAAACTGGGCTGTCCGTTTTATGCATTTCATGATCGCGACGTGGCTCCCGAGGGAGATACTCATGCGCAAACGAACAAGAACCTGGACGCGGTCGTCAAGGCGCTCAAGGCGGCTCAGGAACGGACGGGAATCAAGCTGCTGTGGGGAACGGCGAACATGTTTTCGCACCCCCGGTTCATGCACGGTGCAGCGACGACCTGCAACGCGGATGTCTTCGCGTTCGCAGGAGCCCAGGTCAAGAAAGCTCTGGAAGTCACGTTGGAACTGGGCGGTGCCAATTACGTTTTCTGGGGCGGACGCGAGGGTTACCACAACCTGTTCAACACGGATATGAAACGCGAACTCGACCACCTGGCAAAGTTCATGCATATGGCGGTTGATTATGCGAAAAAGATCGGATTCAAAGGCCAGTTCCTGTTCGAACCCAAGCCGAAAGAACCGACAAAACATCAGTATGACTTCGATGCAGCGGCCTGCCTGAATTTTTGCCGGGCGAATGGCCTGATCGATCATGTGAAGCTGAATATCGAGACCAACCACGCGACGTTGGCCGGGCATACAATGATGCACGAACTCGAATTCGCGCGCATTCAGGGTGCGTTGGGAAGCATTGATGCCAATACGGGCGATTTGCTGCTCGGCTGGGACACCGACCAGTTCCCGACCGATATCTATCTGACGACGCAGTGCATGCTGGTGATCCTGGAACAGGGCGGTATTGCACCCGGCGGAGTCAACTTTGACGCCAAAGTACGACGAGAAAGTTTTGAGCCAGTCGACCTGTTCCACGCTCATATCGGTGCGATGGATGCGTTCGCTCGCGGAGCAAAGATCGCAGCGGCCATCCGAAAAGATGGCGTCTTGAAGAACTTCGTGAAGAATCGCTACCGCAGTTTCGATACGGGGATCGGTGCCGAAATCGAATCGGGAAAGGCGACATTCGAATCGCTCGAAAAATACGTTCTCGGGAAAGAAACGTTCAATCCGAACGAATCAGGTCGACAAGAGATGCTGGAAAATCTGATCAACCAGTACATCTGACGATTCACAATCCGGG
>JANXOO010001458.1 GCA_025353525.1 Schlesneria sp.
CGACATTTTGGCTGATCGTCGGACTTTACGGCCTTGAACAATTTGTTCTTTATTGCCAATGGAATGCGACTGAACGCCGTCACGCCGTCAGGGCGTGTCTGTGGTCAGTCGCTGGTGTCGCAATTGTTGTCGCTCCGTGGCTGATTCGGAACTGCATCACGTTCGGCGTCCCGGTCCTGACGACAACGCATGGCGGCTATACGATCCTGCTCGGCAACAATCCGACATTTTATCAGGAAGTCGTCCAACGCCCCTGGGGGACGGTCTGGCAACAGGACAGCCTGCTCCAATGGCAATCCGAACTCGAAACGGACATTGAACGGGAACTCGGACGGAACGCCACTGAAGTCGAACGAGACGCCTGGCATTCGCAGCGAGCGCGGCGTTATATCACTGCCAACGTGCGGCAAACATGTGCTGCGGCGATTCACCGCGTTCGCAGTCTGTGGAACACGGTTCCGCAAGCGGAAGCGACCGATAAAACGAGCGGGCGAGTTCTGATCGCTGTCGGCTGGTACTATTCAGTGGTGCTTGTTGCTGCCGGAATCGGCGCTATTGTGACATTGCAGGGTCATGATCGCGTCCGCTGGCTGCCGCTTTGCGGGTTGGTTGTCTGTGTCCAGATGGCTCATTTGGTGTATTGGACGAATACACGAATGCGAGCTCCTCTGACTCCTGCGATTGGTCTTTTCGCCGCCGCTGCGATCTCGCGAGGCCGTCAGAAATTAGGAGTAATCGTTCCGCCTTGAGGTGCAATCGGCGTCACCGGTTGGGAAGCGCCGCCGACGGCGATACCCGAATCGATTTGCTCGCGACGGGCCGCGTAACGAATCGGGAACGAAGGCCAGACATTGACCGGATAAGGCTTGTTCATATCACCAACTTTTTCGTATTTTCCGTCGAACACATGGTTGATGATAATGTCCTTGTTATCGAATCGATCCTTGAAGATCGGTTTGGCGAGCGGATGTTCCGAGACATATTGAACAAATCCCAGCCACTGCCGGTCCGGGGCACCTCCGAAGAAGTTGTTTCGTTCGGGTTTGAACCCCATGAATTCGCGTGGCAGGGGAGCGGTGTGCAGTGCCGTCAGCATGATGGCCATTGTCAGATAACCCGTGATGGCACCGAATACGTAACGGCCTGCGGTATCCAGCATCGGCAGAACCTGAATGTAGCTTGGAGCGAGATGCTCGGCCCCCATCCGAAGTCCGAATGTCAGCGCAGTAAACAGCCCCAGCAAAGCGACGATGTCGCAGTAATACCTTGGAAGCATGCCTTCCAGAAAATTGGCGAGCGGTTCGAAGAAATTCATCGCCAGCAGGCCAGCCAGCAATGTGCAAACAAATGTTTGGGCAGCGCCCCAGATCCCGTCGCTGGCAACCATCCAGGTGACGACTCCAACCACGATCAGACCGGCAACTTCTATCATTTTTAACTTCACGTTCGACTGAGAATGGTGTGAGTGTTTTCGTCCGTCAACTTGAACGGCCCCTCGGTTTGAGCCTTCCGATGCGATTCGCGCTTCGTGCTATTTCACGACGCGCGACAATTCATCGATCGATGTCGTCCCTTTGACGACCAGCCGCAATCCTTCTTCCCTCATATACAACATCCCGTTCTTGCGGGCTTCCGCTTTGATCGCCGTCATGTTGGGCGTCTCGCGAATCAGGTCACGGAGCCGATCATTGATAATCAGCAATTCAAAGACACCGATTCGACCAACATAACCGAGTCCGTTGCATGCAGGACACGTCCCTTCCGGCTTCGTCGGCGGACGATAGAACTTGTCGACTTTATCGGCGGGCAAGCCGATTTTTTGAAGCATGTCAGCCGATGGCTTGTAGGCTTCCTTGCAGTCGACGCAAAGCTTTCGAACCAGCCGCTGACCAAGGATCGCTGAAATTGAACTGGCCAGAAGAAACGGCTCGACTTCCAGGTCGATCAGCCGGAACAGAGCGGCAATTGTGTCGTTCGCGTGAATGGTCGAAAAGACCATGTGACCGGTATTCGCTGCCTGGCAAGAAATCTTGGCCGTCTCGCCGTCGCGGATTTCACCGATCATGACGACATCGGGGTCCTGACGCAGAATGCTTCGCAATGCCGTTGCGAATGTTTGACCGGCCTTCGTATTGATTTCGATTTGAGTCACGTTCGCCATCTTGTATTCGACGGGGTCTTCGACCGTGATAATGTTATTCTCGTAGGCGTTGATCTCTTGCAGGGCGGCATACAGGGTCGTCGATTTACCGGCACCCGTCGGCCCGCAGGTCAGAAACATTCCATGCGGCTGGCTGACGATCCCCTGCATCCCTTCCACCAACTGTTTTCGCATCCCCAGATCCTGAAGCGTTTTGGCAGTTGCTCCTTTATCGAGGATACGAATGACCATCTTTTCGCCCCCTTGCAAGCCCTGGGTGGCGACGCGGAAGTCGATTTGCCGTCCTTCCATTTCCGCCCGGAAACTTCCGTCTTGCGCTTTTCGCCGCTCGGTGATATCCATCGCAGAAAGGACTTTGAAGATATTCACCAGGGCATCGCCCGTGCTGCGATCAAACGCTTCGGCAGGATACATGACTCCGTCAATACGAAGCCGGACTGACATTTCACCTTCTTTGGGCTCCAGGTGAATATCGGTTGTTCGCCGCAAGATGGCATCGTAAATCAGTTCGCGAGCCGAAATGTATCCGGACGAACTTTCGACCTGTCGTGACCGGTCGACTTCGCCTGCTCCTGTACCCGACTTGCCGATCAGGCGGATTGGCGGACCACCGGCAACACTTCGCGCTTCTTTTGTGCCGACGTTCACTCCCAATCGAGACAGCAGCCGCAATGCGACCGACTTGATGTGCCGGGGAGTCAGAACTTTGCCCGATTCGGGGACCCGCTTGTTCCGTTCGGCCACGTAGATACCCATCGGAATGGCGTACCCGGCAGTCATTGTCAAAAAACTGAGAAAAATTCCCGGGACGCACAGTGCGCCAACGAATGCGAACACACCGGTCAACAGGACGATGGAATTCCAGATCTGCGGACGAACTTTTAACTCGTTCGCATCGGTATCGATCCAGCTTGCCGTCCAGACCCACAAGATGAACAGGCCCAGCAAATAGACCAGCATCACGTTGTGAAAATAGAAGCCGCGAAGATCAGGTCGCGACGGGTGGCTACCCCGATAGAACGGAACGGGCATTGGAGGAAACGAATTTGAATCGCGTCCGGCCGAAGCAACGGGGGTCGCAACGGGGGTCGCAACGGGGGTCGCATTCTGCTGCGCGAACGTCGTTTCGCAGTCGCTGCAGACGATGATCAGCAGCAGCAGGGCGAAGCAAACGTGTCGGAATACAGAAAAGGTATTCATCATGGATCGCCGCTCGAACAGGTTGTCAATTGTGTGCATAACGCCATAAAACATAACGAATCGACCACAAAAAAACGACCCCGTCTGTGCGAAATGACGTCGGTCGATTACTTCTCGTCAGGCTCCTCCTGATGGAATTCGCGCCATCGATCCCATGCATATGTCCATTCCATCCACATTCGCATGACCGACCACATCAGTCGCATTTTCGACAAATGTTCAGGGGGAATCCGACCGCTCGATTCGATGGCGCTGCGCGTTGCGCCAGCCAAACCCCATCGAGAACCAAGGATTCGGCACAGTCCTTCGGCGGTCAGATCGGGATCGGAATCCTCACGGGTGTAACCGGCCCCGTTGGCCGTGACGAACAGTTCAAACAGTTCACTCCGCAACGGGTCGAGTTCCAGCGGTTTGGTGTCGCGTTCAGCGATATGAATCAGTTCTTCGACGCGATCAAGAATTCGAGTAGCCAGGTTTTCAGTTTCATTAACAGAGGCAGACATAGCACCGTTCCGTAGTACAATAGCGACTCGTCTGCGACGAAAGCAAACCGGGTCGTTCGAGGATTATCGACGACCATTATCGTACTAAAAAACGCGGCAAACCGCGAACATCACCGGATTCAATTCGCAGTACTCGGCACCTGATGACCTGACAACGGATTGCGAGCGCCACATCGACATTGATATGATCGGCCTTGTCACATCCACATTTGAAAGAACATCATGATCCGAATCGTCGCCTCGATCGTCATCTTGTTCGCAATTTCTTTGATGGCTCTCGGCTGCAGCCACGGAGCGCCCGCCAATTCGCAGCCTGCCATGCAAGTGGCTCAGCGGCCCGAAGTTCCCGTCCCGGCGGCTGGTGAGGCGGCATCTCCTCCAGTTGGCCGAAAAATCATTTATACCAGCCGGATCGATGTCGTCGTCGAAGACATTGCTGTCGCCCGGCAGAAACTGGCCTTGCTGATTGAATCGGTTCAGAAACAGGGGGGATTTCTCGCCAAACAGGAACTCACGGGTTCCGGCGGCTCGCACCAACAGGGTTCGTGGACGATCCGGGTTCCGCTGGCGCAATTCGATAATTTCGTTTCCGAAGTTGAAAAACTGGGTGATCCAAGCCGCAATTCGCGTGACGCCCAGGACGTGACCGAGGCCTATGCCGATCTGGATTCGCGTTTGCGCAACAAACAGTCGAGCGAACTGCGGTTACTCAGTCATCTCGAAAAGTCAGCTCAATTGAAAGATACTTTGGAACTCGAAAAGGAACTGAGTCGCGTTCGGGGTGAGGTTGAACAACTGCAAGGACAACTCAATTTGCTCAAAGACAAAGCCGATCTGGCGACGGTATCGGTCACGATGTACGAGCGGCAGCAGATCACTCCGAAAACCGCACCGACGTTTTCCGCAACGGTTTCGCGGACCTTTGACGGATCGTTAAACGGCCTGATTTCGAGTGGTCAAGTGCTGGTGCTGATCGTTGTCGCACTGGCACCATGGGCTGTCGTGGCCAGCGTGATTTTGTTTCCGTTCTGGGTCGTTCGACGCAAACTCAAATTCACTTTTCCAACACAGTCTTGAGAGGACCGAATACCGCGATGACTTCGATTCTCGGGATTTCGGCCTATTACCACGATTCCGCCGCCGCGATCCTCGTCAATGGAACGATCATTGGTGCCGCACAGGAAGAACGCTTCACCCGAATCAAGGGCGATCCCTCGTTCCCTCATCGTGCCGTCGGATGGTGCCTCGAACAAGCAGGGCTCG
Source organism: Schlesneria sp. (assembly GCA_025353525.1). Taxonomy (GTDB): domain Bacteria; phylum Planctomycetota; class Planctomycetia; order Planctomycetales; family Planctomycetaceae; genus Schlesneria. The sequence goes on from JANXOO010001458.1 coordinate 5,128, forward strand.
ACATCGAACAGGTCGACCACATCGTTTTCTACGAACAGCCGCTGATCCATTTCGAGCGGTTGATGATGACCTTTCTGACCACTGCTCCCAAAGGGGCGCGAAGTTTTCTATGCGCCATGCCCGACTGGCTGACGAAAAAACTGTGGCTCGAACGCGAAATCGCCAACGAACTGGGGGTTCGCCGAAAGATCCATTTCGTCGATCACCATCGGTCGCACGCGGCCAGCGCCTTCTATCCGTCGCCGTTCGAAACCGCAGCAATCCTGACAGTTGACGGCGTCGGTGAATGGTCGACCGCCACATGGGGAACGGGGAACGGAAATGGCATCACGCTGCGCGAAGAATTGCGTTTCCCCAATTCGCTGGGACTGCTTTACTCCGCGTTTACCTACTACTGCGGGTTCAAAATCAACAGTGGTGAATACAAGCTGATGGGGCTTGCTCCCTATGGACGGCCGATCTATGCCGACAGAATCACAGGCCACGTCGCTCGATTGCTCGACGACGGATCGATGGTGCTGAATCAAAAATACTTCGGCTATGCCACAGGATTGACCAGCACGACAGCAGCATTTCATGAACTGTTCGAGGGGCCTCCGCGTCCATCCGAATCGCAAATCACACAGCGCGACATGGATCTGGCGGCGAGTATTCAGGCGGTCATCAATGAAGCTATTCTGCGGATGGGACGTTTCGTCCATAGAAAGACAGAACTTGAACACCTCGTGCTGGCAGGTGGCGTCGCCCTGAACTGCGTTGCCACGGGTTTGTTGTCATCGCAGGGTCCGTTTAAACAAATCTGGACTCAGCCAGCTGCCGGCGATGCGGGAGGGGCTCTCGGAGCGGCACTCGATTTCTGGCATGGCGAACTGAAACAGCCGCGTACGATCAGAGCGCCCGACGGAATGCATGGCGGGTTTCTTGGCCCCGATATTCCTGCCGCGTCGCCCGCCGATGATTCGGTGCTTCGAGCGATGGGGGCCGTCTGGGACGACCTCGACGACCAGGGATTGCACCATCGCATCGCGGCGGACATCGCAAACGGAAAGGTCGTTGCCGTGGCACGCGGCCGGATGGAATTCGGACCCCGGGCATTGGGAGCCCGATCGATCCTCGGCGATGCCCGGTCAACGACGATGCAATCTCATATGAACCTGAAAGTGAAGTTCCGCGAGTCGTTTCGTCCGTTCGCACCGATGGTGCTTGCCGACGATGCCCGGACCTGGTTCGACTGCCGGCAGGAAAGCCCCTATATGCTGCTCGTTTACCCGGTCGGCGAGCAGAATCGGATCGCGATCGAAGAGAGTGGCCAGTTCGGAATTGATCTGCTCAAGTTGCCGCGATCAACGATCCCCGCTGTCACGCACGTCGACTATTCGGCACGCCTGCAAACGATCGACGAGCAGCGCAATCCGTTCATCTACAAAGTGATCTTGGACTTCAAACGGCTGACCGGCTGCAGCGTGATCGTCAACACGTCATTCAACGTCCGCGGCGAGCCAATCGTCAATACGGCCGAAGATGCTTATCGATGTTTTATGGCGACAGAAATCGATTGTCTGGTAGTTGGCAACCGGTACCTCGAACGAAACCGTCAGTCAGATCGTCCGATGAACGACGCTGATCGCGACAAATGGTTACAGCGATTTGAGCTCGATTGATTTTTGTTCTCGACCGGATTCGTTACTTGTCGCGAAGAGCGGAGATCCGTGAATGCGCCGACCGTGTCAGGACTGAAAGACGTGTGGTACAAAGAGACACGGGGTCGGTGGAGAGCCATACGATTAGAAATTTGCTCGTCAACTTCGTACTTCATTGCATAACGGCAAGTTGCGTCCGTTTCATCCAGAGTGGTTATCTGCGAGTATTGCTGCCATTCGGATCGCTTGATCCCATACGGCGTACGCGTCGATTGTGGCGTTCGCTATGTGCATTCCTCCAACGGATAACGCTCGCACTGGGTGACCCTGGTCGATTAGAATTGCCGGATCAGTTCGTTCAATCAGTCAGAGAGTGTTGATGCCCGAGACAATCCGGTTGCCGCCAGACGCTCATTCCGTTCTCGACCAGTTGAGATCGCGAATTCGAACGTACGTTTTTTGGGAGGGCCTGGCCCTCACTGTGGCCGTTCTGGGAGCACTCTTCTGGTCGAGCTTTGCGTTTGACTGGGTCTATTTTCGACTGAGTCACCTGGAACTTCCGCGATGGTTTCGCGCGACGTTTCTGGTGGCTGGTATCGGACTGGTTGCGGCAGGCGCTTTTTCGTGGATCGGACTGCGAATGTTTCGCGGTTTTCGCACGAAAGCCCTGGCACTCGTCCTCGAACGTCGATTTCCTGAACTCGACGACCGGCTGGTAACAGCGGTCGAAGCCGCTGAAGGTCTGATCGAAACCGATTCGCCCGTCACTGCAGCGATGCTCCAGCGGACGTTAACCGAGGTGGCGAGGACAACGAAACGACTGGACCTGGGTTCCGTTTTTGACGGTCGACCTCTGCGTCGAGCCGCAATGATTGCGGTGGGACTTGTGGCATCGATCCTGGGTCTGATGGTTGTCGATTCGGCGGCGATGGAACGATGGGTTGCCGGGTATCTCAATCTGCGCGACGGGTACTGGCCCCGCGAAACGGAATTGCTGATCAAGGTCGTCGTCCAGCCAGGCGATCAATTGCGCGACTTTGTCGATGGACACTATCGTCATCCCCGAGGAGGCGACCTGACACTGTTGATCGATGTCCCGCCCGGAAAGAAATCGCCCGATCGCATTCGACTCGACAGCCGCGTGGGACGAGGGCTGTCGCAGGTCTGGCTGACACCCTCAACCGATCAGACGTTTCGGCACACTTTCGTCGGGATGATCGAAGACGCGCGATTGTGGGTTTCTGGTGGCGACTTCAGCCATTCGACACCGTACGTGATCGAAGTCGTGCCTCCACCTGAAGTCGTCGGAGTGACACTTCACAGCATGTATCCGGAATACACGGGACTCAATCGCCATACAGCGAACGGATTCGAACGGACGGTGGTCGAGCTGAAAGGAGCCCAGGTTTCACTGCCGATGCAGACCGATTTCGTCATGCAAATCGCCGCCAACAAGCCGTTAATGCAGGCGCGGCTTGAAGGAGATGCAGGAGGTGATCGATGGGAGATCGTCGCGACAACAGATTCGTCTGGTGTTCCTGCGGCCGTCATCATTCTCAAGTCGCAAGACGGAAAGCCGCAGCTTCAGGTGCCACTCCCGCCGACAGCATGTGAATCGGTCTGGAGCAACGGCCAAACGACATTCTCGCTGCCGTTCGTTCTGGAACCTGCCGGAGCGATCGAATTGCCTGCATTGTTGCGGAAGGCATCCGAAACGGGGCAACCGATGACAGTTCCAATCCCGCTTCCGCCTGACGGATTGCTGCGAATTACGCTCGCAGACAGCGACCGGATTGTCAGTCCTGCCCCGACGCGTTTCACGATCAATGCGATTGTCGACCAACCGCCGGTCGTCGAAACGAAACTCAAGGGGATCGGCACGTCGATCACTCGCAAGGCGCGGATTCCGATCGCGGGAACGGTGGTTGACGACTATGGCATCGCGTCAGTCAATTTCGCCTACAAAATCGATGATTTGACTGATTGGCAATCGAGGAACCTTGCCGTCCCGCCCCGCAACGGGCCACGCGACTTTACACTGCAACGAGCTGACAACGAAACGTTCGAGCGGTTCGATGTGCAACCACTCGATCTGTCGATCAATCAGCGACTCACCCTCGCGATCGCAGCCACCGACGCATGTACAGTGATGTCGCACAGGCCTTCTGTCGCGAGTTCTTCGGCCGGTGATCGCGAACATTCGCTGAATACGGAAGCCGCTCACCGGTCGCAGGGTCTGAAGTTCGTGTTCACGATTATTCCCGAAGAAGAGCTGCTGACGATGCTGTACGGTCGGGAGCTGAATCTTCGGAAGAGGATGGAGCAAATTATCAGCGAGGGGAAAACAACCCTCAAGGAATTGCAAACACAGTTTGAAAAGCTGAAGGAATCGAATCGGCAAAAATCAGAAAATTCCGGCGCGACGACTGCCGCCTCCGACGAGCTGACAAAGGCACTGGCGTTGGGCCTGAACGCTGCTGCCGACAGGTCACTGCACGGCGTCCGCAAGAACGCCATCGAAACAGCGGGTGTCGAGACGGCGTTTGCCGAGATTCGCGAAGAACTCATCAATAACGCCGCCGATACTCCCGCCATGCTCGAACGACTTGAAGTCAGGATTCTCGCCCGACTGAACGCGATCAATACCAGAAATTTCCCGAATGTCGATGGAGCCCTGGGCCTGTTTCGGCTCGCGCTGGACAAAAACATCGACCCGACCGTTTCACTGCAATCGTCGATTGAAGAAACCGAAGCATTGATTGAACGACTGGAGGCCGTATTGAGCGAGATGGCCGAAATGGCCAAATTCGATGCGATCCCCGAAGAACTGAAAAGGCTGATCAAGGCCGAACTGGAATTGCTCGAAGAGACGAAGCGACAACGAAAAGAAAAAGCAATTCGGGCCCTGGACTGATTCCTTTCAAGAAGCGCGAGATTGCATTGGCATCCCCCGCAGGCAGTATGGGCAACGACGTGAAGCATTTCCGGATTGGAAAACAAAGCAGTACGAGAATCCAGGCGATCCGTGCGGCGTAAGCCCTCGGGTTATTCGGCAATTTGGTCCGAGGGCTTACGCCGCTCGGCTCGCCTGTTTCCGCAAAAAAACCGATTTGAAAAAATGCTTCACCGCGTTGCACTTCGAGGCTCAATCCGCGAACAGAAACTCGTTCGTCATCAATAGTACCTGCGCAAGGCGGTCCCACGGCGAAAGTTTTTCCGTCGCGGAGGTCTGTGCATTCGACAGAAATTGCAGACTGAGCGAGCGTTCGTCGTCGGTCGGTGCCCTCGCAAAAATGCGTTGATAAAGTAGTCGAAGCCGGTCGCCGTCGTCACTCGTGGCACCGTAACATTCTGCCGCGAGTCGTCGTGCCTGTTCCAGGACAAACGGCGAGTTCATCGCGAACAACGATTGTTGCGGCACGGTGGTTTGAGGTCGTTCTGCCGATGTCGTATCAATATCGGCAAAATCAAATGCCCGAAAAATACCAGGCAAATCGTTGCGATTGATAAAAGTATAGATGGTCCGACGAGTCGACGCCGGGTTCACCACGCCATCGAACGGCTGGCCGCCCGACGACTCGTCCATCTTCCCCGAGACGGCCAGCAACGAATCTCGCATCGCTTCGAAATCGAGTCGCAGTCTCGGCATTCTCCAGAGCAACCGATTCTCGGGATCCGCACTGCGGGCAGCCTCATTTTCGCTGGCCGACTGACGATAGACGGACGATGTCAGGATCAATCGATGAAGTCGTTTCAGTGACCAGCGGCTCGGCGAGTTTTCGGCGGGCGACAATCGACCGATTTCTGAGGTTTCTGACGCCAGCCAGTCGAGCAATCGCGGGTGTGATGGCGGCATGCCTCGCGTTCCGAAATCGCCAGGAGTTGCGACGATTCCCGTGCCGAAATGGTTTTGCCAGATCCGATTCACGATGACGCGCGCCGTTAACGGGTTTTTATTGTCGACGATCGCATCGGCCAATTCGCGTCGACCGCTTCCTGTGGCAAACGGTTTGCGATCCGGACCGGAAGCGATTGCAAGGAATTGCCGCGGCACACGATCACCATGTCGTCCGGGGTTCCCGCGTATAAAGACAACCGGTTCGTGAATCGGTCCGTCGCGCATCACCATTGCCCGGGGCGGAGCGCCCGGTGACGTGACTTTCAGGCTATCGACGCTTTGCTTCAGGTTCGTAATCTTGTCTCGGATATCGCGCCCGAATGCGGGGCGCGCTTCTTCCAGAGTCAGAATTGCCGGAGTACCAGGTCCAAACAGAATCTGGCGAACTTGCTCTGCGGAACCGTCCGGAAGCGATCCTGATTCCGGAGCGGCTTTTTGGTGTGTTTCCCATTGAAGTCGGATTCCATCGAACAGTTTGCCGTAGACTCGTGCCAGATCGAGCAACGTCGCAGGTCTCTGTTCATTGATCGCCTGACGCACCAGCGGGTTGACTCGGACCGCTTCGTCACCGGCAGACCATGATTCGATCAGGCCGGAAACTGATGCGGAAAAATCCTCGGCTCGCTCGATCTTCGCCAGCTTGTGCCACGGCTGCAACACGGGGTGAGGTTCGTTCGCAGTCCGTCCGAGGTAGTCTTTCCAACGGTTCACAAGTGGCGCTCGCGGTTCGTTCGAGCCTGTAAACGCGACGGGAACCTGAGACCACACGGGCATCTGCCTGGCAATCTGTTGCAGCGAGTCACCAGCCACGACGCGGATCTCGTGCGCCAGCCCGGGAACGCTTTCCTGCTCATACGCAAGCACGGCTGCCTGTCGCTTGTTCAATTCGGCGAGGTATCCCTGATAGGCGACCTCATCTTTGGGACGCCCGATGACGGGAAGATCGTCGGGTTCGAACGACGACGCGAAGACGCCGTACAGCGAATAATAATCGGCGGCAGGAATAGGATCGAATTTGTGATCGTGACAACGTGCGCATCCAACGGTCAGACCGAGCAACCCGCGCGAAACAACGTCGATTCGATCGTCGATGATGTCATGCGGGTTCAGCAGGTAGCGGCGACCGACCGTGAGGAACCCGAGAGCTGCAAGTCGCTCATCCTGTGAATCGGTGATCCCCGGTTCGCCCTTCTCGGTGACGATGACCAGGTCTGCCGCCAGTTGCTCAAGAACGAACCGGTCAAACGGCGTGTCAGAATTGAATGCGCCAATCACATAGTCGCGGTAGGTGTACGAATAGGGATAACGAGGCTCTTGCGTGAAAACGTATCCCTTGGAATCGGCGTAGCGGGCAACATCGAGCCAATGTCGTCCCCATCGTTGTCCGTATAACGGTGAAGCCAGCAGGCGATCAATCAGTCGCTCGGTTGCGTCAGGAGATTCGTCGCTGGCGAATTCGCGAACCTGTTCAAACGTTGGCGGAACGCCCCACAGGTCCAATGTGGCCCGGCGAATGAAGGTGTACCGATCCGCCGGTGGGGACATTGTCAGTTGTTTTTCCGAGAGCGCTGCCGTGATAAACGAATCAATGGGCGACCGGTTTTCGGAATGAGTTGTTCCGGTCTTGTCAGATGTCGCCGCCACCAATGGGGAGGCCGCCGGAATCTCGGGACGGCTGATCGGCTGAAATGACCAATGGTTTTTCGCAACGGCCGCAGACTCGTTCTTCGGCGATTCTGCTGGCCAGGGGATTCCAAGTTCGAGCCACTTGCGGATTGTTGCGATCTGATCGTCAGCCAGTTTTCCTTTCGGAGGCATTTGCGTTTCGCCTTCCGTGTATTTCAAAACCTTCAGAAGACGGCTCCCCTCGACATTTCCGGCAATATATACGGCGCCGCTATCGGACCCTTTGATTATTCCTGCTTTTGTGTCGAGTCGCAGAGAGGCTTCCTGTTTTTTGGAACCGTGACATTCGTGGCAGTTCTGAACGAGTAGTGGCCGGACCTCTTTTTCAAAAAACTCGATCTGTTCGGCGGACGGCGGATCGTCTGCCGATGCCGACACGATTGCGGCGAGCAAAGACACGGCAACAGTCGTCAGACGTACGTAATTCATCATTTCGGGTTTTCGAACAGCAGAGGCCATCGGGCTGACTTTGTCAGGAGAGACAATCGAAACAACAATCCCGTCGTTGTTGTCGTTGGAAAAAATGCTGGAAATCAACAGGTTTTAATAAGGCGGGGCATTGTGGCGGGCAGTCCGCCGATTATCGCACGCGATCAGACTTGAGGCAATCAGGAACTCATCCGTCGTGCCGGCAGTCCGATTAATGTGATTTGTTCCGGCGGCGATTCCCCCGATACAAGTCTGTCGCTCCCGATACAAGTCTTGCTTCACGCATCAAGTACCGTTAATGTGTTTGGTTGGCAATTGATATTCTGAAGTCGGGGACGGATGCCGTTTCACTGTCTTCACAACACGTTAGCGCGAGTCAGCCAACAGTCTATGTAATGTTGGAGTGATCGCTGCCAATCGAAGTTTGCGATGGATGAAATTCTTGAAGTTCCACAAGCTGCCGATGTTGCTCCGATGCCTCTTGATACTCGTTGTTTTGGCAGTTCCGGGGGCAAGCGTTACGGCGGCAGAACTTGTTGCAGCTGATCAGGCTATCGAGCGGGCGATCGACCTGCACGT
>JANXOO010001407.1 GCA_025353525.1 Schlesneria sp.
TACTTCGGCTAAATCGATACTTTCAGTGGTTGTCAATTCGGACTGTCCTTCGGATTAGGCCGACGAAATAACTTCAATGCCAGAATTGTGACATCAAAACACCGAATTCACAACTAAAGAACAAAGAATCAATTCGGTCTAATTACAGTTCGCCAGTACCAGACGCCCTCACGGATTTCAAATGGGAACATTTTTCATCGTATTGAGTCACGCTGTAACCGTGGTTGGCATCTTGTCCCTCGGGTATGGTGCGTTCGTAGCGATGGCTGCCACCAAGTCCGTTCCCGAACGAATCGTCCGCGGCCTCGCATTGACGGCTGGAGTATTCGCATATCTCGCAGCCAAGGCACTCGGCGTCTCGCTTCCTTCGCTGATTGTTCAATCAGTCGAGGGCGGCAAATGGTTTTCGTTGATTTTCCTCGGAGCCATTATTCCTTCACTCGCTGGCTTTTTTCTGATTCGATACATGATGGCGAGCATGAAGAAGCATGACGCGATTGCCATTAGGGTAATGCTCATGATTGCGGCATTGGTTCTCGTCATGTTCACGGATGTTTATGTCGTTGCGGCTGGTCAGGCAAAGCTTGAAGACATGAGACCACTTCTCCCCAATATTACATTTCTACTTACAATGATGTGTTACATCGTTTTCGAATATCGTCCCCGTGATGAAGCCCAAATGGAATAAATACTGGCGAACAAGGCGGTCAACCCGAGTGGCGGATCGGGCGGATTTTGAAATCAAAGGTTCTTCGCCGCCACCGGGTTACCTTGGTCGTTCTGTGCCTAAAACAACATGCGTGAATACTACCTCGAACACGTTCCGGACGCATCGTTCTACGCGAACGGCCTGAACTCGCTCGCAAATCGTATTACCGATCTTCGCCGACGAATTCTTACGTCACACTACTATGCTCCGAATCGTCGGGTGACAGCACCTCAACTCGCTGCTCTCGCAAGCGTCGATGGCGGTTACCCAATTGTTAACGCGCAATACGGCGGACTTGGTCGCGCGTTTTGCGAATCAACCGGGTTTGCGCCACAGATCCGGTCAAACGGAACGCCGCGATGGTGGGGCGTATGGTCAAAGGGTTACGATTATCCCGATGGATTTGTTTGGCAGATGCACGACGCCGTAGCAACTGCGCTTGAGATGATTGGTTGGGTTGATCCCTCGGATTCTCAACATCTTCCAGAAGAGATTCCACTTCTAAAAACTCAGTACCGCGAGGGTTCATGCGTACAAATCACGGTGAATTCATACGAACGCAATCGGGGCGCTCGAACGGAATGCCTGCGACACCACGGATTTGATTGTGTCGTTTGCGGTTTCAACTTTGTCACGGCCTACGGCCCGTGCGGCGAAAACTTCATTCACGTCCATCACCTTGTACCGATATCTGAAATCGGCGAAGATTATGTGGTCGATCCTATCGATGACTTACGACCTGTTTGTCCGAACTGTCATGCAATGCTTCACCGTACAACGCCAATGCTCACGATTGATGCATTGCAACAAATGGTGAATCGGTCGGCGCTTCAGACGGCACAGAACAAACCGTTGCACACGGAGCCGCGGGCCGCGCGGTTTTGAAATGGAGAGTCGTTCGCCGCGGCCCGGTGAACGGCGGCGTTCGGCAGCGGATTAAATGAATCTTTGAGGCGTACGTACGATGAAAGATTCGCAGTCCAAGAGCATCTCAACGCTCGCAGTCCTTTCAGGCATTGTCGCGTTCTATGGAATCAGCATCGGGGCGTTAGGGATTCCAATAGGCCTTTTCGTTGGACCGCACATTCTATTTGCAGCCGGAATTCATCTTGCACTTGGTACAGCGTTCCTCATTGCTGCATTCGGTATTGAGAACGAACGATCGTGGGCATTTTGGCTTGCCACGATTTCCTCCGCAACGATTGTTGTCCTGAGAACAGCTGCGGTTGCCCAATCACTTGCGCCTCCAAAATGGGAGAATATTCTCGTCTGGTCGTTCATAACCACTTTTTTTGCAGGAATGGCGTTCGCTACCAATCGATTGGGTCGGTCGCTCGCAATGAGCGAATCAATGCGTTTAAATTGAAGAACGACAAATTGGACACGGAAAACAGGGGATAAGTCCAATTAACGTCAAAAGACTTTGTCTTGGAAGTACGAATACATTTCCAAATTGCACACATCCGATAAAATTGCCGAACAAGACGCTCGACTTGAGACGCGGGTGGTTGGTTTTCCGGGTTTGACTCGCTCATCGACTACTCCTTTTTGTTCGCGTCCAAGTCAGCTTTAACGTTCGTCCGCTGACCAATCATAGCCCCAAGGGAAACTCAGGCAGTGCCATACGTCATGGTTGACATCGAATCGGATGGTCCAATTCCAGGGGACTACTCGATGATCTGCTTCGGCGCGATCATCGTCGAACCTGAATTGACTCGCTCATTCTATGGGCAGCTCAAACCAATTTCGGAACAATTCATACCTGACGCGCTTGCTGTCAGCGGGTTCACACGCGAAGAGTGCCTCGAATTCGACGACCCAAAACTTGTGATGGAACAATTCCAGGAATGGCTGGCATCCAACTGCAAGGGACGCACGATGTTCATCTCGGACAACAACGGTTTCGATTGGCAATTCATTAACTGGTACTTTCACCATTTTATTGGCAAAAATCCATTTGGCTTCAGTTCGACGAATCTTGGGTCGCTCTACAAGGGCATGCAAAAGGACACGTTCGTAACCTTCAAGCATCTCCGAAGAACAAAACACACACACAATCCGGTCGACGATGCGCGCGGCAATGCCGAGGCTTTATTGCAAATGAAGGAACTAGGGCTGAAAATCAGTTTCTCGTAGCGCCGACGCGGACGAACAAAGAAATGCACGCGAGTCGCGGATCGCGCGTTTCCTCATATTGGAGTCACTTGGCCGCGACCGCGTGATTTCAGTCGTTCGGCGGCGAAGACGAGATGCTCCAGCTTGAGGCCAACACCACCGACGACGTGCCGTTCCTCGATCTGGCCAGCCGGTTGATCGCCGGGGCGGCTCTCGCCAACGGCCTCCAGGATGTCGTTGCCGTCCACGTTGACCACTGGTTCGGCGAGCGGTGGCTTGGCTTCTGCAGCAAGCTCCTCGGTTCCGCGGGTGTGCGGAGCCGCCGCCTGGACGGCGAGCTCACCCCACCGCCGTTCCACCCGCACCGCGTTCTGTCCGCTCGGGTCTACCGCCTGACCGAGTCGCAGGCCTTCGAGCACTGGGACGACGCAGGGTCGCTGCACGGCTACCGCCCGAGCCAAGCCAACATCAACCGGACATTCCGTCGCAACAGGTTGTACGCTTGGTACTCCGGCGACACGGCTACGACCGACAAGGGCGTGGTTATGGTGTACCTCGTCCACCGCAAGTGGAACGCGGCATGGTACGCCGGGTTCGACAAGTTCCCGGCTTGGCACCTGTCCGTGACGCGGGCCATCGCGCCGGGCCGCGTCCACGAGCTGCTGGCGGCCCCAGAGTAAAGGCACGCCGAACCAGGCGCTGCACCGGACGGCGACTCCTAGTGCCACGTCCCGGAAACGGGGTTTCATGAAATCGATAAAAGTGATAACTCTCGTCAACCCTCGATTTTGGGGCG
>JANXOO010001488.1 GCA_025353525.1 Schlesneria sp.
CAATCCCGAGATGAATCGGCCCGAGTTGACCCGATTGAAGAAAAACGCTGAACGTCGCCATATTACTGCTCGTATCGTTTGAGTGCGAGAACGAGGAATGTGAATTCCAGCATTCGACCGTTTGCAAGGCTCTGCAAATGACCTTCGTAGGATAGCATATATCGTTTCGCTCGTTCTGTATCTCTGATCCAACGGGCTCGAACGCGCTTATCCGGCAGACAAATCTCTTTGGCTGTCTTGATCGCCTTCAATAATTTCGCAGTTGGAGTCGACGAAAACACTGCCTGAAATACAATCCCGCTGAGATGGTCGGGAGCGACCGACAATTCCACGCCATCAACATGAATATGGCATCCCTTTATGACCCAGTCTTCGGCTACAATCGAAGGATTGCACATCAGTGCTTTCAAAACGTTTGACGGCCAATTATCGCATACCACGCGACATTGTCACTTCAGTTCTAATTCTCCGCAAGAGAAAGTTTGGTCGTTTTCAGCAATGCTCGCAAATCAGACAAATGATCGTCCTCGCGTCTTTCTCAAGCCCCGGAAAGCACTTCCGTTCTTTAGCAGGCATCCGTGGGTCTTTCAGGGAGCGATCGAGCGGATTGAGGGTACTCCCGCGCCGGGTGATGAAGTCGCGTTGCTCTCGCACGAAGGGCAATTCATTGCCTGGGGGCTGTTCAATCCGGCGAGCAATATTCGTGTTCGGCTCTATTCCTGGGACAACGCAGTTCCGTTGACCGACGAATTCTGGCAGGGTCGGATTGCCGACGCGACTGGTTTGCGGCGAGTTCTCTATCCGAATCAGGTGCCGACTTTTGCGTGCCGGCAGATTTACAGCGAAGCAGACGGACTGTCGGGACTGACGGTCGATCGATACGGTGACTGGTTGCTGGTGCAACTGACCAGTTTCGCGCTGGCACAACGAAAAGAGATTCTGCTCAAAGCACTGCGAGAATCACTTCAACCCAAAGGAATCTGGCTTCGGACGGAGAAAGGGATTCGGGCGGCAGAAGGACTCGAACTGGCCGATGGACTGTTATGGGGCGAAGCACCTCCGAGACCTCTGATGATTGAAGAGCATGGCGTCAGGTACGGAGTGGACGTGGCTGAAGGACAGAAAACGGGTTTCTTTCTGGACCAACGAGACAACCGTCGCCGAACAGCAGAATTCGTGTGTGGCAAACGAGTCCTCGATCTGTGTTGTTACACAGGAGGCTTCGGTTTGAATTGTCTGGTGAACGGAGGTGCCGCTGAGGTCGTGGCCGTCGACGCATCGGAATCCGCACTTGCACAAGCTCGATCGAACGCCGAATTGAACGGAGTTGCAGATCGGTTGACGACCATCAAAGGAGATGCCTTCAAGACGCTTGAAACCTTTCAGTCCCGGGGCGAAGTGTTCGATACTGTGATCCTCGATCCGCCAAAACTTGCCCGGAACCGGCAAGGGATCGATGCCGCCTTGCGAGGCTACTACAGTCTGAACCGGTTCGCTCTGGGATTGATCAAACCGGGAGGTTTCTTCGTCACTTGCAGTTGTTCGGGGCACATCTCGCACGAGATGTTCGTCGACATGCTTGGCCAGGCGGCATTGCACGCCGATCGTCGTTTGCAGTTGCTCGAAGTCCGAGGTCCGTCACCCGACCACCCGTCATCGGTCCACTGCCTCGAAACTGACTATCTGAAGTGTTACCTTGGACGGGTACTTTAGGCGACCGGCAGGAAAGGAAATACCAGTCGCTGAAAAATGGGACAGGCACCAGGAAGATCCCCTGCGCGCCGGGGTCCCCGTTTTTCAGCCAGTAGATTTTCCACTGCCGGGTACTTTAAGACTCGAACAACCCTCCACCCCGATCCCATTGAGCCACACGCGTGTCACGTCGAAATAAAAATGTCGAAGATTCGATTCCTCATTCGTTTTACATTCGTCCCCAGGAGAAGCTGCTGATCGATGCCATCCCCGAAATGACGGGAAAACGCGTCATTTGCACATCTGCCGGTCGAGCTCAATTTGCCGTCGCGTACGCATCAGATAATCCCGATTCGCTTGTCAATTGCTGGTTTCTTGACATCTTTCACAAGACACAAAGCGAATTCCGAATTGGACAGGACGGACCTCCGCCAACAAATCTGACTCTTTGCTGTCAGCCTGATCTTCCCGAAGGTGACGCGGATCTGGTGGCCTTTGCCTTCAAAAAGGGGGGCGAGGCGGAATTGACGCGAGACCTGATGCAGCAGGGGCATCTGCGATTGGTCGAAGGGGGTCGGATGGTGATTTCGACCGACAACGATGAAGACCAGTGGATCCACAGCCAGTTGCGCGAGCTCTTTCCGAAAGTGACGCGGCGACCAATTCGAAAAAAAGGAACGCTGTACTTCGCGACGAAAGTCGGATCGATGAAAAAGATCAAAGACTTCGATTGCGAATTCGCATTTCGGGACAAGGGACGCCTGATCTACGCGTACAGTCGACCGGGCATCTTCAGCCATCGGCACATCGATCCTGGTGCGAGGGCCCTGATGAATACAATGGCGATCAGGCCCGGAATGAACGTGCTGGATCTGGGATGCGGTTCGGGAACAGTGTCGCTGGCCGTGGCGTTCGCTGCCGAAAAAGTCACGTTGCATGCTGTCGATTCGAATGCCAGGGCCATTCAATCGCTCGAACGCGGAATTACGAAAAATGAGGCACCTGGAATCACTGTCGTGCTCGATGCCGAAGGTCAATCGCCCGGGTCGGACGAATTCGATCTCGCACTGGCAAATCCACCCTATTTTTCGAACTACGCGATCGCGGACCTGTTTCTGGACACGGCGCACCGCGCCTTGAAGCCTCGCGCGAAAGTTCAGATTGTGACCAAGACACCGAACTGGTTCGTCGAGCGAATGCCCTTGTGGTACGCCGATGTCGAAGTTGCCGAGGTCAAGGATTACTGGATTGTCACGGGGCGAAAGCGCAAAGAACAACTGTCCGAAACACGACGATCTCGTCATCTGGACGATTCGGAAGATTATTCTGCTCGCGGTCCGGATTGATGTGTCGTTTGAAGGTCCGTT
>JANXOO010001510.1 GCA_025353525.1 Schlesneria sp.
CCGGCATGTCTGCAACTTGCGACAATTGTTCATGCGCCGATCCTTAGCAGGGCTTGAATCGTTCGTGCCTGGATCTGTTCGTGGGGTTGGAAACCCCAGGCCATATTCCTTCGCCGCTTTGCGGCTAATACAATCGCTCGAACGCCGGATCTCAGCCGCGTTGAGCGTGGCTCGCATTCAGCCGCGTAGCGGCGCTGGCATACAGCCTGGGGGTTTTAACCCCAGAAATTGTCATAAACATTGATGTCGAGCCCCCAGCGGGGCGCAGGAGATTACTTCCCTTAAACTTCAACATGCCGGAAAAGCATTGGGCCGATTCATCGAAACCGACAACTCGCCAAACAGAACGATGCTTCGCATCTCCCTTCGGGCTTCGCATGCTGACACACACCTTTGGCGAAAGTTTACAAGGCCAGAGCGAATCTCCCGTTTTTCAGCTGGCAGATTTTCCACTGCCGGTCGCCTGTGAACTCGAAGTCCCAGGAACAGAGTTGTAGAATGCAATCTGTTGTGCCCGAACCTGACCTCAACCGGAAAGACGCCCGATGAAACAGAAAGTCAAGAACGAAATCAATGTCGAGAGTGCAAAAGAAGCCGCTCGCGAGGCACATCGAGAACGCTGGGCGACGCCGCTCGCAGCGAGTTTCACTGTCCTGCATTGCCTGGCGATGTTTGTCATTGTCGGCTGGTGGTACTTCGGCGTTCCTCAATACAAGAAAATATTCGACGATTTCGGAATGGCGTTATCGCCGATGGCTGTTTTCGAAATTCAAGTGAGTGACCTTGTTGTCAACTACTGGTACGGGCTTGTTCCGGTCATCGGCGCTGCGACCTTTGCTGACTTCCTGCTTTTGCGATGGACAGGGCGCAACCTGGGGCCGGGATACGTGCTTGCATTCGGGATTTGCCTGACGCTGCTGCTTCTGACAGGCATCGGTATTCCGTGGTACGTTCTGCGAACTGAGTTCGCCCGTTAACTTCAGGATCTTTCACTGCTGGATCTGGCGGTCCCGCTTCGATTGGCCGTCGGTTGAAATGATATGCTGTCGCGGAAAAACCGCAGATCCGTCGTGCTGAATCTGTCGGCGCTGACATTCTTCAGTGGCGAGGTCGATTCAATGACTGAAGGCGGCCTGCGGAATTCCTGCGGTGACGCACCGGTCGGCGGCCAGCATTCCGCGCGACCACAATGTTCGTTCGACCATAATCCTGAGCAGAGTTTCCAACTGCCGTTGCGCGTCGCAGCTTTCGAGCAGGCCGATCGCTCTGGCGATCGCTTCTAATGTGCAGACACCCGATTCGTGACGCTGCATTCGTAATCTGTATTCAGACGGAAGACCAATGGGAAGTTTGACATGAAGAATGCCTTCCAGTGTCGATTCCCGTCGCACGAATTTCTGTGTTTGTCTCCAGTTCGCATCCGGGACAATCAGCGTTACTGGTCCCGTCAGTTGTGAAACGACTTCCGTTGTCAGTTCAACGGCATAGGGGCTGGGGTAGAGCAGTACCGAAGTTCGATCTGGCTGGTGCAGGTTTTCAGCCCACGATCGATCGTCTTTCCGCCCGTGAATCCGGATTTCGCTGTTCGTCAGTGCCTTGGTGGCCAGTTTCGCTGTGTTCGTTGTCAGGACTTTTTCGAACGTGTGCATCAGAACGACGACGCGTGTTTCGAGTGCAATTTGTGGAATTGACTCGCAAAAGCAGAGCGGCTTGCGGATCTCGCAGCGTGGACAACGATGTTCGGAAATGCCAGGCCGCATAATACCCTTAAGTCGAGCGACAATCTGATCAGTGCCTCAAATCGTGAACATACTTTCGTATGAGGTTCATGCTTCCTTTGCGTCCTTGCGTGCAATTCACTGATCTTGCCCGCAGTATTTTCGTTCGAACCGTCACGCAGGATTTCACCTGGATGCGGTCTGAGGAGTTGCGTCAAGGAAACAAAGGAATTTAACGCAAAGACGCCACGAAGCAAAGATGTAAAGAAGGCAAGCCCCAATCCCGGAAACTTTTCACTGATCTCTTTAAATTGTGCTTCTGCATTACCAGGCAGCATGCGGTGACAAGGGTTCGTTTGCCATGCCGCGCTGCATTGTGTCCTGGTGTGAGCCGGCCATATCCCGACACCGCAAACGCCTGCAATCGGACACAAATCGTGCTGCGCGTAAGAGTCCCGACGCAAAAAGTCCGATTTCATCGGCAGATCATGCTGGAAGTGGGTACGACTTACCCTGGAAATCGCATTTTACCCCATCCTGTCCCCGGTGATTCGGGTTGATCCGTTTGGAATTGACGGCTACAACGCGCCCTTCTCCCATCCCGAAAATTTCGTTTGCACGTCTCCTTCGTCCGAAGACCGGTCGCGATCCGAATCGCGCCCGGCCTGCCACCGCAGAGGTGCCTCGATGCACGTGTCGCTCACTCGACGTTCACACCGTATTGGCCAATCCCTGCAATTGTTGCTGTGGATCTGCTTTGGCGTACTTGCCATTGTTCCGTGGCAGGCCATTTGCGGCGCGGACGATCCCGTTAATCCTGCTGCCGAACAATCAGTCGACATTGAAGATCCGGCTGATCGGGATCCGCCCGATGTTCACGAAGATTCCCGAAGGGAATTCGGGGAAAAACCGACCGGGGCACGCAGTCCTGTGCTCAGCGATTCAGCCTCGTCGCTCATCTTTCGCGGTCAAAATGGACCGTTCGATGCCGGTACTCAATCGCCATTTCAACCACAGCCGGGGCTTCCGCCACAATCGCCGTTTCCGCCCCAGTCTCAATTTCCGCCCCAACAGAATGCCGGTCCGTTCGGAACTGAACAGCTTTCCGGCAGTTCGGGTGAAGCATTCGGAGTTCTCTCGCGAGTCGGCGCACTGACCGGCCCAGGAATCGGTCGCAAGAATCCGCTGTTTCCGCTTGAATTCATGCCGTACATGTTCGCGGACAATAACATCGTATTTGCGGATGTTCGCGGTTTTAGAAGTTCACAGAACTATTTTGGTGGCAATTTCGGGGTTGGTTATCGGCGTTACGTTTCCAGATGGGACCGGATTCTGGGGGTCAACGCCTATTACGACTATGATAACACCAGCAGTGTCGTTTTCCGGCAATTGGGACTTGGACTCGAATCTCTCGGCGAGCTTTTCGATGTGCGAGCCAATGGATATTTTCCGACGGGAACGTCGGCCCAGGAGCTTTCGCTGGTCAATGTCAACGGGACGCAGAAGTTTGTCGGACATAATCTGGTCATCAATCAACTGCATACCACCGCAAATTCGCTGCACGGATTCGACACCGAAATCGGAGTTCCCTTGCCGGGTCCTGCCTTCCAGCGTCACGACGTGCGATTTTTCGGGGGAGGCTATTGGTACGAGTGCAATAACATTCCGGGATTCGGCGGTTTCAAAACTCGCATCCAGGGAAATGTCATTCCGAGCGTCGCGATGCAACTGGAAGTGACTCACGATGTCCAGTTCAAGACGAATGTCATTTTCGGAGCGTCCTGGACCTTCGGCGGATACAAGCAGTCTGACGGACAGGCGATCACTCAGTACAACCGTATGACGACACCCGTGCAGCGCAACTACAACATCGTCGTCGGAGAGAGTCAAAGCACAGATGTGGGTGTGACGGTCATCAATCCGGCGACGAACAATCCGTACTTCATCGAGCATGTTGACAGTAACGCCATCGGCGCTCCCGTCAACGGTGTCATCGGCAACGGAACGGTCGAGCATCCGTTCGCTGTTTTTGCCGATGCACAGAATGTGCCAGTCAAGGATATCATCTTCGTTCATGCGAACAGCGTCTTCACGGGTATCGGAGTCACACTCCAACCTGACGTGCGGGTACTCGGTGAAGCGTCGGGGATCGAACACGAAGTGTCGTCACTCGTGCTGAACTCCAGTTCCGGTTTGGATAACTTCATCCTGCTGCCACATCCGACTGCGATTCCGACAGGAGCCACATTCACCAGTCGTCCGTTGTTCCGAAACTCGCCTACGGATGGCGTCGTCCTCGCAAACAATTCGGAATTCAGCGGATTCCAGATCGGACTTGCGACCGATCCACTGAGCGGACCTGCGGGCCGGGGAATCGTCGGTGACAGCATTTCCAATGCAGTGGTGCGTCAAACCGATGTCAGCTTCTCGGGAGGCGACGGAGTCTTCCTCAACAAAACCGGTGGAACCATCCTGTTCCTGGGCGATACCATCAACGATCCTTCATCGCTCAACGCCACGACGTTTCATGTCGCTTCGACAACGACGGGAGGACAGATTCGCTTCGCTGCTGATACGTTCAGCACCCTGAGATCACCTTCGGGAGCGGGTTTACCCACGCCAGGTGTCATCAACAATGTCGTCGGAATCGGAGGGTCGGCACTTGTGGTTGAAACAACTGCGACAGGTAGCAGTGTTGATCTTACGGGCTCAACCGTCAACGAACAGTTCGGCCAGGGGATCATGATCAAGAACAATGCCGGGGCGGTTTCGCTCGGCGATATCGTTTCGACCAACGCAACTGACATTGCTCTGGATATTTTGAATGACGCCGGAGCCGTCACTGAGAATGGTACCGTCTCCATCTCCAATGCCACTGGCGATTCTATCAGAATTCAGGGTCTGACCGCGACAGGTCGAGCGATTTTCACAGGTCTGGATAGCGGGACAGGCCCCGGCATCGCGATTACCAATCGGCAAGCGCGAGGCATCTTTCTGAGTAACAACGCGGGGAATGTTTCGTTCCTGACTCCTGTGGCGATCGCTGCTCCTGGGGCCGTGAACCTTGCTGCTATCGAGTATCAGGGAAGCTCAGGCGATGTCGAATTCGTCAACAATCTGACGATTACCAATGGAAACGCCGGAATTCTGATTGGAACGACGGCCCTTGACGCTAACGGAAATGGAATATTCAATACGGGTCATTTCACCACTGACGCAACAACGATTATCAACAATCCGCTGGGGATCGGGATCGAAGTGACGAACGACAAATCCAGGGTCGCGTTCAATTCCGGACTCAACTCGGCATTGACGATCAATCAGCGAGGCAGTATCGGAATTGAAATTCTGAACAATAGGGGACCCGTCACGTTCGGAACGACGACGACGGTTACGAATGCTAACGCCGTCACACTGCCCGGAGTCGATATTCGTGGCAATCAGATCCTGAATGCAATCGTCGATTTCGCGACGTTGAATATCTCGAATGCGACCGGTCCTGCGTCACCCGGATTCGGAGGAATCGGATTGAATATTGGCGGACGACAATTGACTGATGCAAACGCAGCGCAGGTGACAATCAACCAACTCGATGTGCTCAATTCGACCGGCGGAACAGCCGTTTTCGTGGATAACGAAGGTCAACAGACAGCGACGGCAACCACCGGACTGGCGATCACAGGGGGAACGATCACAGCGTTTTTTGGCCCGGCGATCGACATCGAGAATTCGATCATCAATACCAGGTTCACAAGCATCAGCAGTACCCAGTCGCCGACGACCGGAATCACGCTGGTGGATAATCAATCGTTCACGCAGCTTTCGGCCTCAGTGCTGAATGATTTCATGTTCCAGGTTGTTGGAACCGGAGTGAACACGACTCGCAACGGCGGATTTATCACGCAAGCCACCGGAGACGGCGTCAGTATTACACAAAACAATACTGCCGCTTCGAACAAGTTCTTCCATACCGGTGACGTTAGCCTGAACCAGCTGAGTCTGATTCAGAATAACCGGGGGATCAACGCCAACGGCTTGCTGCAAT
Organism: Schlesneria sp.; assembly: GCA_025353525.1. Lineage (GTDB taxonomy): Bacteria > Planctomycetota > Planctomycetia > Planctomycetales > Planctomycetaceae > Schlesneria. Next base: position 5,764 of record JANXOO010001510.1, read on the forward strand.
TGACCGTGGCTGATTCCGCGTTTACACAAAATACTGTCGGCGGGATTCTGGCGACCGATATCCCCCGAATCGACATTACCACGTCATCGTTCATACAGAATGCCCCGTTTGTCAACGGGAATGCCATTCGCCTGACGGCGACGACGACGCTACCAGTCATTAGTCCGACCGCAGGTGTCTATAACTGGAACATTACCGATAACCAGAACGCGAACAATCGTCCTGTGGCCGGCTTTGTCGGATCAGGGCTTTCCGGCGACCTGGTGGTCGTTAACAGCTCCCGATTGCTTCAGTTTCAGGATGCTTCGAATGTGACACAGGTGACACCTCTGATATTCCATTTTGACCGCAATAACGAGATTCTTCAAATCGCCAACGGGACGGGTGTCGCTGTCAACTGGATCGGTCCCGAGTCCGGGTCAATCAATCAGAATACGTTCCTGTTGCGTGGCGGTGATACAGCAATCGGGATTACCAATTCCGATTCCACGAGTCTCACGAACTACTCGATCCTGGGCAATAACGTGACTGCGATTGGCGGCAGCAATATCGGTATCGACGTGAATAATTTCGGTCCGACGCAACTTTTCATTGGCGATTTTTTGAATGCGAACGGAACGAGGACCGCGAGTTTGTTCAACTTCACGTCACCGGTGCAACCGTTCGCGAACGTAACGACTGCCGATATTGCGATGCAATTCAGCATCCTGAATTCATCGCAAACACTGCGATCAAATATCGACTTCTTTAATAATCAGATTGTCATGACCGGCCAGAACAGGGATCAGGGTATTGTCTTTTCAACGCTACAGGCTCCTGCCACGTTGACGTTTGACAACAACCGGATTTCAGTTGACGCCCGGCCGAATGCTCCGTATGTCGGGATGGGGATCGATATTCAAAGCATTATCGGAACGGCAAACCTTGTGGGGGGCCGCAACAATATCATCACGACGAACGGGGCCAATACCATTCCCAACAATGCGGGCGTGATTTCGCAGGACTGGGTCAGGATTATCGGTTCGACCACCGGCCAGTTCGTCGTCAACGGTTTCTCGGGTCCATAAGGCTGGCAATCAGCTCTGCCATCTGCTCGGGAGATTCCGTTCCGTCGATCGGCACCGGATGACATTCCTCAAGGTTGCGAAACCATGTATGTTGACGCTTTGCAAATTGACGGGTTCGCGTCCTGACGCAGGTGGCCAGGTCTCGTACATTTTCGGTCGACACATCGCGAAACATTCCGGACTCGCTGCCTGAGCGGCGGTCGGGGTATGACGGATTCGCTTCAAGCCAGTCGATAACTTCTTTGTATCCAAGGCCCTGCCGGGCCGTTTGGCCGATCGGTGCCGGTCGTTCGAGCAATCTGGCAACTTCCTCGATCAGCCCTTCTGCAAACATTTGTGTGACCCGCAAATCGATCCGCTGGTATAGCCAGTCGCGCGGCGGTGACAGCCAGCAGATTTGACCCGGCCGCTGGCACTCAGGTCGCGGCCCGTTCTGCTGCAGTGAAGAAAGAGGATTCCCGGTTAACTCGAAAACCTCAAGGGCGCGGATGATTCGCCGCCTATCATTTGCGTGTAAGCGAGATGCGGTTTTTGGGTCGATTCGAACGAGTTGATCGTGCAGAGTTCCCGAACCGCTGTGACGTTCCAGTTCTTCGAGTCGATGTCGAATCGACCAGTCGGCAGAAGGACCATCGAATACTCCGCGCAACAGACTTCGAAGGTAAAGTCCCGTTCCTCCGACGAAAAGCGATCTGCGAATTGGGCAAAAGATCTCCGGAAATTGTTTCCCCATTCCAGCTTCCAGGGCAAGGGCCT
>JANXOO010001512.1 GCA_025353525.1 Schlesneria sp.
TGCCACGCGGTCGCTGCCGTCCTGTATTCCCGTTCGGTCGATTCGGAAATACCACGGCAGATTGAGTCACAGCTCGAAGCGGTTGGAAGCCCCGGGAAATCGCTCGAGGCGAACGCGGACGATTTGCTCGAAAATTTCGAAGCCACGGCACCGAAAGAACTGGCTCGAATCATCATGCATTCCGGGAATGTTGGAAGCGGCGGTCGAGGAACCCTGGTCCTGAATCGTTTGTCATATCCACGTCGCACCGTCGTTCCGCTTCCCAACCTGACATCGGCTCCTGCCGTCGCGGGTTGTGTGAAAGCGGTCGAATTCGACGCCGCACATCCCGAACGGACAGCAGCCGTCGTCGAAGTTCCAGGTTGCGGTTATGCCTGGATCCCTGAAAATCGAAGCGGCGATCTTCCCCTGGCTGCAAAACAGCCGCTCGCCGAAAACTGGTTGCTAAGAAACGACCAATTCGAGATCGCGATTAACCAGCGGACCGGGGGGATCGCGCACGTTCGCTATCACGATCAACGAGCCAAGCGGTTCAGCCAACAATTGTCCTACCGCTTCCCTCGCGAACGATCCATTCCAGACGGGGAAGAAACGACCAAATCGCAATATGCCGAAATGAGATGCCACGGAAGTGAAGTCGTTCGCAGCGGCACGGCATGTGGCGAAATCATCACATTCGGCGAGATTATCGATCAGGCAAAAAACGAGAAACTCGCGTCATACCGTCAGACAGTACGCGTCTGGCGCGCTTTGCCGACGATCGAAATCCTGATCGAACTGGATGATGTCAGAAATCCCGACGGCGATCCCTGGAACAACTATTTTGCATCGCGATTTGCATGGAACGACAGTGCCTCGGCCGTGACACGCAGCATCTACCATTCGGCTCACGGTTACAGCGGGGAGCGGTTCGAGACATCGGACTACGTCGAAATTGCTTCCGATGACGAACGGCTGACGATCGTTCCGCACGGACTTCCGTTCCATCGCCAAACGGGTGACCGCATGATCGATTCACTGCTGATCGTTGCCGGAGAGGAAAAGCGGCGTTTCCGATTCACAATCGCTGTCGATGCTCCGTACCCGCTGGAAGTCGCGTGGAATGCAATGGTTCCCGTCCCGACGATTGAGACCGATGGTGGCCTGCCCCGTGCCGGAGCGACCGGCTGGTTCTTCCACATCGACGCTCGCAATGTTCAATTGACCAGAATCCTGGACGTTCACAATACGGGGGCACTTGTTTCGCCACTCGAACAAGTTGAACATTCTGCGGTTCCGCAATCTCCCGGTCTGGCAGTGCGACTGATCGAAACAGAAGGCCGCGGAACATCGCTGAAATTGCTGTGTTTTCGTCAACCGAAGTACGCCCGGAAACGGGATTTCCGCAGCCAGACAATTGCCGAAATGACAATCGACGGTGATGCCGTGGTGATCGAAGTCAGCCCGTTCGAAATCGTTGATATCGAGGTTCGCTTCTGAGTGTCTTCCGCCGTACAGATTGACCTGCGACACTTGCTTGCCTTACGGATCATTTCCTGACGTTGCGGGGGTTCAAATGCGATTGACAGAGCTCAGCAACGGGACGAGGCAAGACTCGCTTTGCAAGCAGTACCGTTGAACCTGATTTGAGTTTTGCATGAATGTCGAATGCAGCAACGCTTCCCCAGGTTCCCGCTGCGTTCAGAATGATTTCCTGAATGTCAGATGCATTGATTGTTCTTGAAGCCCCCAACATGAACCGGCCTGATTGCACCACAAGTCCCTCGCGAGTGACGTCGACGATGCTGCAAAACCACATGTCTGCAAGTGCCCATGCGATACCAAATCCCAGGACCGCAGCAACGTACATCCAGCCCGCCTTCCAGTAAAAGTACAGGCCCGCGATCACCGCCGCAGCGAAAACCACTTGCACGACCAGGAGTGCAACGGTGAAGGCAATATGACGACCTCGCGGAAATGTGAACCTGTAACCACCTTCTCCAGGATCTTCGACGATCACCCCGCTGGCCTTCACCGCCGACAGCGGGTCGGGCCGAGCGATGAATTTTTGTGGGTCGGCAGGCGGCTGATAGTTCGGATTGCTGTCAGATGTGCGGAAAACGGGAACTTCAAACTCGGCCTGATAACCATGCCCTGCGGTCAGCGACTTGACCCTGAGTCTCCATGTTCGTCGATCTCGAGTCGGGTCGAGTTCCGTCGTGGGAGCGTCAAAGGGGAGATAGAACCGGACCGGGATCGCCAACGAATCAGACGCGTCATGCAATTCACGGACGACAGTTTGCTCGTTCTCCCACACATTTGTCGTCGTCGACCCGTCATCCCCGGACGATCGCGAAGTTTCAGTACACGTCAGTTTCAATTGATAGCCGTCCGGAGATTCGGGCAGGCGTTCCGGGCGAATGACGGCGCGAAACTCGCCGCCAATGACACCGGGCAGAGTGTCGAGGTGAAGGACCGAATCACCGAATCGCCGCGAGCGAGCCAGCATTTTGCCCGCTTTTCGCTGCGTCAAAAGCGAGATTGCGGCCGGGATGATTCCGAGCAGCGCCAAGGCGTTTCCCGCAATGACAGCTCGACTGCTAATCAGGAATGACGGTGCCGAGATCAACAGCATCCCACCCGCAACGGTGTTCAGGATTCGGCCATTTTTCCGGTCAGAACAGACAACGATGCCATCAGCCCAATCCGCTCGCGTTTGCCATTCCCGTTCGGTACTTGATGTTTTGCCCGTCGGGCGCCGATTTTCACGCCACGAAAAAAAGACCAGTCCGAGTAGTCCGAACCCGACGCCTCCAAACACGACTGCAGCCAGGCTGACAAGAGTCACTTGCCCCCATTGTCCATCTCGATAAAGAATCGCTTCTGCCGGACGACTCGGGTTCACCCAGCATCGAAATGGTTTTGCATTACTGAGGTGCTTTTGAAGCTCATCGACGATCTGCTGATGCCCCGATTTGTTGCTGTCGGATGAACCGTCCATCAATGACACGCGTTTGCCGACCATCGCTGTCCCTTGCCACAGGTAGCGATATTCAGCCTGGACGCGATAGACCATCATGTCATCGCCCGGTTCCGCAACAAGATTGGCGGAAACAATTTCGCACGGCGTTTCCGTCCAGAACTGAATACGCAAATCGTCGTAACCAATTCGTAAAACACCCGCAGTAGCAGCCAGTCCGATCAAGGCAAACGGAAGTCCGAACAGGGCTAAACACCCGTACGCAATTCCGTTACTAGCGGAGGGTTTCGACGATGTTTTTTTCGCTGATGTTTTTTTCGCCATAAAGTTTTTTTCGTTATAACGCTGGAAAAGGCCTGACAAATCCAACCGACAAAACAAGTCGTCTTCGGTCATTCAACTCACACGAAGCAGACGCACATCGCCAATCCACCTCTCAAGTGCCTGAAGATGCGACTGCACGGACTTGGGACAGGACTCGACCATCGGAACTCAAGGTCATCTGCGTCACCAATCGCGACGACCTGACATCAGTCGAAGCGGAAAACCTTCGCAAGGCGATTGACAAATTTCCCGCGCCCCAATCACACTCCGGACTGCCAGATTTGATCTTGCATGGACACACCTGCGGATGGAGCAACGAGAATAACCACAACTGGTTTTCATGTCATGGTAAATCCCGATGAATGTCTGTCTGCCGATCAGGTCAAATCGATTCTGGCCGTCTTCGCCCAAAAAACTGCCGCGACAGCAAGTTTTCGTATGGAGAGAAATCACAGATCAGTTCCGTGAATAATTCAGCCAGTATTGGGCGGATTATTGGACGGATTATTGGACGGAACAGGGTGGAAAACAGGGCTTCCGCCCGATGATATTTAAAAAACAAGCTTGGAACAATATAGAACACCCGTTCGGGACGTAGAAGTCGCAGGTTCAAATCCTGTCATCCCGATCTCGAAAAGGGGACTGGCTCCGTCCGCGGTGCCTGTCCCCTTTTCGAGATCGTCTTTTCGTCTTCCCCTTTTCGTCTTCGCACCACCGAATGGAGTCCCGCGTGCAACGCTTCGCCGAAGAGCCTTCAATTCCGCCTCAGTTTCCACGCCGTTGACGAACCGCGTCCACTGGGTGGGCTTCGCAACGGGCCCGTCGGATAGGAGCCGAGCAGGTCCGCTTCGTTCTGTCGGTTT
>JANXOO010001518.1 GCA_025353525.1 Schlesneria sp.
TCATACAGATCGAATCGGACGATCTGTCGCCTTCCATGGAGGTCGTTTCCCGTAACAGTCATGTTCTGAAATCCGAATGGATTCTCTGTCACATGGCATCGACCGCGCCCTGACAAAACCGCCCGATCCTCAAGCCGGTCGTTTCAACATGCTTCGTGCCGTCATTGCCTGGTCGCTGAGTCATCGATCAATCGTCCTTTTCGGGGCAGGGATCGTCTGTCTATGCGGGTATTTCAGTGCAATGGCTCTCAATATCGATGCGTTTCCGGATACGACTCCGGTCCAGGTTCAAATCAATACAGTTGCTCCTGCGCTTGTTCCCGAGGAAGTCGAAACTCAGGTCTCGTTCCCTGTCGAGATGTCGCTTGGCGGGTTGCCGGGACTGGAATCTTTGCGTTCCGTGTCGCAATTCGGCCTGTCGCAAGTGATTGTCACATTCCAGGACGGAACCAACATCTATTTCGCCCGACAACTTGTCAACGAACGCCTTTCCGGTGTCGAAATCCCGCAAGGAGTCGGACGCCCCGAAATGGGACCGGTTTCAACCGGGTTGGGCGAAGTTTTTCATTATACATTGTCAGGCGATGATCGAGATCTGACGCGTGCGAAGACTTTACATGACTGGGAAGTGCGACCCACGATGCGAACGGTTCCCGGTACAGCCGAGATCAATTCGTGGGGTGGCCTGAAAAAGCAATATCAGGTGAGGGTCGATCCCGAACGACTGGTGAAGCACGACCTGACGTTTGATCGGGTTTTGGAAGCCGTCAAACAAAATAATCTGAATGTCGGAGGCGGCAGTATCCGCCAGGCGGGCGATTCGGTTCTGGTACACGGCATTGGTCGAACGATTGATGTCGAGCAGATCAACGGAATCGTGATTGCCTCAGTTGACGGGGTTCCCATCCTGATCCGCGATGTTGCTGAAGTTGTCATCTCGCACGAACTGCGCAAAGGTATCGTTACCGCGAAGGGTCAAGGCGAGGTCGTGCTGGGACTCGGTTTCATGTTGATGGGAGAGAACAGCTATGCCGTCACTCGCCGAATGCGGTCCAAATATGAGGAAGTCTTGCAGACGCTCCCCAAAGGGACCCGAATGGATGTGGTGTACGACCGAACCGAACTCGTCGACCGCGTGATCGCAACCGTCAAAAACAACCTGTGTGAAGGAGCGTTTCTCGTCGTTGTCCTGCTGTACATGCTGTTAGGCAACTTGCGCGCGGGGTTGATTGCGGCGGCAGCGATTCCGTTGTCGATGCTGGTCGGCTTTTGTGGAATGTGGTCAACCGGGATCGCAGCCAGTCTTCTCAGTCTGGGTGCGATCGACTTCGGAATCGTTGTCGACAGTTCCGTGGTCGTTATCGAAAACATCAGTCGACGGCTGGGACACCGTGGGGAATGTTCCGCCGGGGAACGACTGGAAATCATTCGCGATGCCGCTTCCGAAGTTCGGATTCCTACTGCGTTTGGTCAGCTCATTATTATGATAGTCTACCTTCCGATCCTGACACTCGAAGGGGTGGAAGGAAAAATGTTTCGGCCCATGGCGATCACTGTGGTCTTTATCCTGATCGGCTCGCTGATCCTGTCATTGACAGTGACGCCGGTGTTGGCAAGTCTGCTGCTTCCACGTCGAGTCGAAGAAAAGGAAGTCTGGCTGGTTCGGTTCGCGCAACAGATTTACCGCCCCGTACTCCAACTGGTCATCCGGGGTCGCACGATTGCATTGCTTTTGGCGCTGGGGGCTCTCGGATTCGCCAGCATCACAGCAATGAACCTCGGCTCTGAATTCGTCCCTCGACTATCGGAAGGGAATCTCGTGATCGGAGTGCTGCGAGCACCGGGGACCAGCCTCGAAGAATCTGCAGCAATGAATACAACGATGGAACGCCTGCTTCTCGATAAGTTTCCGGACGAAATTTCCAACGTCTGGAGTCGAGTCGGTTCGCCTGAAGTGGCCACCGATGCCGGAAACCTGGAAGTGACCGATATGTTCGTCGCGCTGAAACCGCGATCCGCATGGAAACGAGCCAGTACCCAGGCGGCACTTGTCGAGCAAGTTATTCGCGAAGTGGACGACCTGAAGGGGCAGATCACATGGTTCACTCAACCGATCGAGCTGCGAATCAATGAAATGGTTTCCGGTGTTCGTGCCGATGTCGCGTTGAAGCTGTTTGGCGACGACTTCAATTCCCTGATTCCAAAGGCGTATGAATTGCAGAAGGCCATGGCCTCGATCCGGGGATGCAGCGATTTGACGGTCGAACAAACGTCCGGGCAGCCGATTCTCAGGATCGAACTCCGGCAGAATGAAATTGCCCGATATGGAATCTCGGCCCGAACTGTCCTGGATGTCGTTGAATCGATTGGCAGCAAAGTCATTGGTGACGTTGTCGAACGTCAATTGCGATTTCAGCTGGTGGCACGACTGCCAGACCGGTTTCGGGAAGACCCTGAAGCGATTGGACGTATTATGCTGTCGGCACCAGGGGGGGAAAAGCTTCCGTTATCGCGAATTGCCGCGATCAGTCGCGTTAGCGGCCCGAAAATGATTACCCGCGAATGGGGAAAGCGCCGGATCACAATTCAATGTAACGTTCGCGGTCGTGATGTGGGACGTTTTGTCGCAGAGGCCCAGCGCAAACTCGCTGCTGAAGTCGAACTTCCCGGTGATGTGTTTCGGCTGGAATGGGGCGGCCAGTTTGAAAACATGTTGCGTGCCCAACGTCGTCTGTCGATCGTGGTTCCACTGGCGCTGGGATTAATCGTCGGCTTGCTTTACCTGACTTACAGAAATGTTCCGGATACGGTCTCGGTCTTCGCAAGTGTTCCGTTCGCATGTATTGGCGGCGTGATCGCTTTGTCCGTTCGCGAATTGCCTCTGTCGATTTCGGCAGCCGTAGGATTTATCACACTGTCCGGGGTGTCCGTACTGAGCAGCATGATCCTCACATCCGCATGGCGTACGTCAAAAGAAAATTCGACACCATGTACTGAATCTGAAATAAGTGACGTGCACTCAGACCCGAATCCCGCAGTCACGCCGGGGAATGAAAATACGTTAGTCGATGTCTCTGTCAAATCGATGCGTACGATTCTTTTAACGGCGCTTGTTGCGAGTGTCGGCTTTATTCCGATGGCAGTGAGCGACGGTTCAGGGGCAGAGATTCAGCGACCTCTCGCCACGGTCGTTATCGGCGGAGTCATCGGCAGTTCAATCTTTACGCTGTTCGTGTTGCCGATCCTTTTTAAGCTGCGTGATGAACTGTCATGGTCAAAACACTGGATGCATCTGGCACTTCGCAATTCCGGAATTGATCTGCTGAGAATCCGCCAGTAACGTGCGAATGGGCTTTCCGAGGTTCCCGTACCCGTTACCTGCAATCGTTCCGATCGTGTTTCGAGTCACCGTCCATGCGTTATAATGTTGCGGGGTCGATCAGTGTCTCGTGAATTGGAAACAGCGGATGAGAGTCGGAATTGTCGGTGCTGGAGTGGTCGGGTCGACGGCGGCCTATGCATTGATTATGCGAGGGGTCGGACGAGAGATCGTTCTCGTGGATAGCAACCAGGCACGAGTCGATGCGGAAGTTGACGATTTGTTTCATGCAGTTCCATTTGCCAATCCGTTGACCGTTCGCGGCGGAACGTTTGAAGACCTTGCAGGTTCCAACGTCGTTGTGATCGCTGCAGGCGTTAATTAAAAGCCGGGCGAAACCCGAATGGAACTTCTGGCGAGAAATGCCACCATCTTCAAGGCGATCGTACCGCCAATCATCAAAAGTGCTCCCGATGCGGTACTCGTCGTGGCCACGAATCCCGTCGACGTGATGACTCATCTGACAACTCAGATTGCGGAAGCGGCCGGATTTCCATCAGGTCGGGTCATCGGTTCAGGAACGACGCTTGATACCGCGCGTTTCCGAACGGTGCTGGCACACCATCTCGAAGTCGATGCGCACCATGTTCACGGATACGTCGTCGGCGAGCACGGGGATTCCGAGGTTCTTGTCTGGTCGGGCGTGACCGTGGGAGGAGTTCCTCTCAACAAGTTTCTCGACGCGCGATCATTGTGTTTGACCGAAGAACAGCGAAGCGACATCGACCGACGCGTGCGACGAGCGGCCTATTCGATCATTCAGGGGAAGGGTTCGACCTATTACGGAATCGGCAGCGCGTTAGCCAGGATTGTACAAACCGTTTTGTACGACCAACGGGCGATTTTAACTGTCTGTGCTCGAGAAAACGAAGTCGAAGGGACACATCACGTGACCGTTTCACTTCCGAGAATCGTTGGCGGGAAGGGTGCGATCGGTACCGTGCCGATCGACATGGTGCCGACGGAACGAGATGCATTTCGCCGCAGCCTGTCGATTCTTGCCGAGGCACAGGCGGCAACAGAATGAACCGACTTCGGTCGTTCGATCGCACGGAAATGGGCTGAGTGCAAATTTGTCCGCATCACTATTGATTCACCGTTACATCGTGATTCGGCAACCAGTTCCCGCTGCCTGAAACACCGGCAATTTCAGATTTGGCCCGACTCGCATACGTTCTGTGACAAACGGGTCGCTCAAGGGTTCTCACGCATGATCAATCTGTTGGTCACGTATGAAGTTCCTCAGGTAAACGGCACTCTGTTTGAGTGACACTTTGCGGGAGTCGAGCGATTCTTCATACGCCCGGTCTTCGACCTCAACGCAGGCCGGGCCGCGGTATCCGACATCGCCGAGTGTGCTGAAGAATTGACCCCAATTCACGTCGCCCAAACCTGGCAGTTTCGGCGTGTGATACTGGTTTGGATGGGCCAGAATGCCGACGTCGTCGAGTTTATGTTTGTCGATGCGCACATCTTTCGCGTGAACGTGAACCAGCCGGTCGGCAAATTCGCGAATCGGACTGATATAATCCATGTGCTGCCAGATCATGTGTGACGGATCGTAGTTCAGCCCAAAACCGGGGCCCGGTATTTCATTGAACATCCGCCGCCAGATGGCCGGGGAGGTCGCCAGATTCTTTCCGCCCGGCCATTCATCTTTTGAAAAGAGCATCGGGCAGTTTTCGATTCCGATACGCACTCCGTGATCTTCGGCAAATTTCACGAGCGGTTTCCACGTTTCACAGAATCGCGGCCAGTTGTCATCGACCGACTTCGTCCAGTCGCGTCCGACGAACGTATTCATTCGCGTCAGACCGAGCATTGATGTGGCGCGAATGACGGCGCGAATATGTTCGACGGCTCGGGTGGCTTCGGCAAGATCAGGTGACAGCGGGTTGGGATAATAGCCGAGAGCGCTGATTTGTATTCCCGCGTCCGACATGATCCCGTTGGCTTCGTCGGCTTTGGCTGGCGAGAAGTCGACCACATCGACATGCGTGACACCCGCATAACGCCGCTCGGCCTTGCTCGATGGCCAGCACATCAGCTCGACGCATGAATAGCCCGTCGTCCTGGCAAAACGGGCGACTTCGGCGAGAGATAGTTCGGGAAGAATCGCACTGACAAATCCGAGTTGCATTGTCGGCTTCCTGTGTTGGGCGACCGGTGGTGGAAAAGTTGCCGGCTGAAAAACGGGGGCTGAAAAACGGGGAAAGGCACCATGAAGACCCCCGGCGCGCCGGGGTCCCCCTTTTTCAGCGCGACTGTCTCAAGGGGATTCCGGAATTCGGTTCAATGTATACCATGCCTCATTGTGAAGCAGTGGTTGTCCTTGAGCTGACCGAACTCCACTCGCGGTCAATTCGTGGATGTTGCCGGCCTTCAGGCTGTCGATGATCAACCGAACGTGACGACGGTCGTCCGAAACACTCGCGCTCATGATTTTTGGATGTGTCTGGTCGACTTCCGGACTGCCGTACTGCGATTGGTAGATATAGGTGTATGTCTCCATCGTGTAGCTCGACGCGTTTGCGGCGGTCACAGGGTCGACTGGCTCGGTCATCAGTAACTCGAATCCGTCAGGTTTGGCTCGCATCTCCTGGATCTCGAAGGGAACTTTTCCCGTCCAGACAACTCGATCGAGCGAACCGGCTTTCGAGCCGCGTGAGCCCCATCCGCGATTCGTGCCACCGACGAACATCGAACCATCGTCCGTCATCAGCATCCCGAGGCTACCCGATCCGAATCCTTCCCTGAATCGAAAGCAGGCGCCCTGATAATGACCGTCGATGACTTCCATGAAGCAACGCATGACGGTGCTGTCGCTTTGGTCGCCTACGAACATCTGAGTCTGAAACGGGCCAAACGTTCCTCCCGTTGTATCGCAAACGATGCCGCTCGCTGACTTGCCCATTTTTCCGTAGGGAAACAGGATCGATGCAGGCTCATATTCAGGAATTCGGGCCGCCTCGGCCATGAACCGGCGACCGCTTTCGGGGTCTTGCGGGCGGACTCCCATCGCCGCTTTGACTTCCGGAAGTTCGTACCATTTGTTGCCACCTGGATGACCGACAAATTTGCCGGGGATCAAATGTTTTAATCCGCATGTTCCGTTCCACGGTCCCTGATTGTCAGTGTAGAACATGTCACCGGACGCGTTCGCTCCGATGCCGCCCGGCGAACGAACACCGCTACAGGTCGGAATCGATTTTCCGTCAGGAGTAATCCGAAGGCACCAACCGCGATACTTACAGTCGCTACTGAAGGAACCGGTCAGGCAGAGTACCACCCAGATATTCCCTTCGTGATCGAATTTTGATCCGAACGCGTATTCGTGGTAGTCGCCCGTGATTTGCCAATCGTCGTTAACTGTCTCAAAGATATCAGCCTTGCCGTCTCCGTCGGAATCTTTCATCCGGGTCACCTCACCGCGTTGCGTCGCATACAGCCACCCGTCGCGCCAGGCGATCCCCAGTACTTCATGCAGCCCGTGTGCAAACCGGTTGAATGTCGGGTCGGTCGGCGAATTTCCGAACGGTCGGTCAACCATCCAGATCTCACCCCGACGGGTGCAGACGGCAAGCTTGCCGCCGGGCAATAGTTCGATCCCTCCCGCTTCAAGAACAATCTCTTGCGGGATATCGAACCGAATCATCTTGTAGAAATCGTTCTCAACCGGCTTTGATTCGTCAGCAAATCCGATCGACGCAACACATGCGATGGCGACGGAACAGAGGGCGTACACTGGAATGCGAAACATTGTCACCAATCGGTCTTCAGGATTACTTGTTAAGAACTTCGTCCAGATTCATCAACTCGTTCGCCAGCATTGTCCATGCTGCGAGCGTTACCGGTCCGAGCGACGGATCGGCTTTGGAGTCTCCTTCGGCGATCAGTTTTTTTGCATCGTCTTCGTGAGACTTGTAATACACGCTGAATTGTTCGAGCGAATTTCGGACGATCGGCAATTCGTTCGAACGGAACGGACGCGCCAGCAGTCGCATCGCCATCGCATTCAGTCTCGCGGTTTCGTCGCTTCCGGTTGTCACCTGTCCCTTCAAAATTGACTGAGCCAGATTGCGGGCCGATTCGATGAATTGTGTGTCATTGAGCGTCACCAGCGCCTGCAACGGCGTATTCGTACGTTCGCGGCGAACAGTGCAAGTTTCGCGGGCGGTCGCATTGAAAATCTCCATGGATGCGGGAGGTGCCGAACGCTTCCAGAATGTATACATGCTGCGGCGATAAAGGTTTTCTCCCTGATCGCGTTGATAATCGCGCGTATTGCTGCCAATCATCGCTACCGCCTCCCAAACTCCGTCAGGCTGGTACGGTTTGACGCTCGGGCCTCCAATTTTTTCGACCAGCAACCCGCTTGAGGCGAGAGCGTAATCGCGAATCATCTCGGCATCCATCCGGAATCGGGGTCCACGCGACAGCAACCTGTTCTGCGGGTCCCTGTCGAGCTTCTCTTTTGTCACTTCGGCCGACTGCCTGTAGGTGTTTGAAGTCACAATCAGCCGGAACAGTCGCTTGATGTCCCATGGTACGACCGCCAATGTGTTCGACGAGGTCTGTGGCCAGTTCAGACCTGGACTTCCCTCGCGAAATTCGACCGCCAGCCAGTCGAGCAATTCCTGATTCGAGGGAAGTTCTCCCGCAATACCGAAATCACCTGCCGTTCGGACGATTCCCGTGCCAAACAACTCTTGCCAGAACCGGTTCACGGTCACGCGGGCAGTGAGTGGATGACCGGGATCAAGCAACCACTCCGCCAGACCCAGCCGATTCCTGGGTGCAGTCGCAAGGAAGGGTGGCAGCGCTGCAGGGGTGCTCGCCTTGACCGAATCGCGGCGCTTGTCGTACTCACCACGAAACAGCACGAACGCCATCGCGTCTTCGGATTTTTCGTTCATGACGTGAGCAATCGTACCTCTTCCGCTAACGGTTTTCAGTTCGGTTTCAAGCGAGGCAAGCTTTTGCGACAGGTCACGGAACGGAGCATCATCCGTCCCCAGCCACCAGGGGTAAATCTCGTTCTTCTCTGCGTCGGTTCGTTGTTCGGGTGTCTTCGCGATAATTCCTGTCAGTCGCGTCGCTGTGGCCAGGGCTTCGACTTCGGCCGGTTGCAATGCTCGCTTGTAGAGACGCAGATCCTCGATTCCTGCTGCGCTGATCGGTTCGCCCGCACTCCGCCCACCAATTCGAAACGGGACATCTGTTCGGATCGATCCCTTAAGTTTATCGACTTCGACGTTCGTCGGCTGCGGCTTTCCGTTGTAGTAAATCCTGACGCCTGCTGCTTTGGCCGAGCCATCGTACGTCACTGCGACGTGCGTCCATTCGTTTCCGGTCACCTGGGTCGCGGCCACTACTTTCAAAGCGTCGTCTGGCCAACTGCCGATGATGTGCGTCCCGATCCGGCGAGCCTGAACCCAGAAGTCCCAGCCTCGATAAACGCCAGGCTTGTCCATCCGCGCAGCGAGTGCCCCCTGCGAGTCATTTGGCTGAAGTCTGATCCAGGCCGCATAGGAAAATCCGTGATCCTTTTCAAAATTGCCCGCGTCCGCGATATCGACCGCCCCACCCTGAAGCTGTAAGGCCTTTGTCGAAGCGCCGTCGATCCATGTTGCAGACTCGCTGATTGGCAAATCGCGACGTTGTCCGTCGACCGTCACGACGACGTTCTTATCCTTCCCTTCGTTCAATGGCGCGTGAAGCACCAGTTCTTTGGACGGAATTAACGCTCCGACAGTTTCAAGTGTCGACCTGGCCAACCATTCGTCGAATGCGGGTCTGGCTGACTGACGGCGCCCTTCCACCGAGGCCCTGGCCGCAGCGATTTCTGCGGGGAGGGCGTCAAATCGGGATCGGTCTTCGTCTCTTGGAACCACGACAATGGGTGGCGTGTCTTTGATGTTGCCGTCCATTGCGTTCTGCGTCGTGTTGTTGAAGAACGATGCCAATTCGTAAAACTCGCGCTGCGAGATCGGATCGAACTTGTGATCGTGGCAGACTGCGCATCCGGCGGTCATCCCCATCCAGACTTGCGCCACAGTATCTGTCCGGTCGCGCGCGTAGAGAACAAGGTATTCTTCGGCGATGGCACCTCCTTCACTTGTTGTGATATTGCAGCGATTGAATCCGGACGCGATCTGCTGTTCGAGCGAACGGTTCGGCAACAGGTCACCTGCCAGTTGTTCGATCGTGAACCGATCAAACGGAGTATTCCGGTTGAATGCAGAAATGACGTTGTCGCGATACGACCACATTTCGCGATAGTTGTCGAAATGAATTCCATGCGAATCCGCGTATCGCGACGCATCCAGCCAGTACCGACCGCGATGCTCGCCCCAATGTTTCGATTCAAGCAACCTGTCAACAAAAGTTTCGTATGCATTCGGAGAACGATCCTGGACAAACTGTTCCACCATATCGGGTGCGGGTGGCAACCCGGTCAGGTCGAGCGTCAGTCGCCGCGCGATCGTCCGACGGTCGGCTTCAGGAGCGGGATTTAGTCCGGCAACTTCCAGCTTTGCCAGGACGAATGCATCAATCGGATTTTTCACCCATCCGTTGTTTTTGACGACGGGGGCGACAGAGCGAGTCGGAGCAATCAATGACCAGTGAGGCTGATAGACCGCACCCTGATCGATCCATGTTTGCAACATCGCTTTCTGTTGCGCCGTGAGAACTTTTCTCGATGAAGGGGGCGGCATCATTTCATCAGGATCGACCGACAGGATTCGGCGAACGATTTCACTTTGCGAGGAAATGCCTGGTACAATTCCTTTCTTTTCGATGGCCGCCTCACGTTTGTCGAGACGCAAATCGCCTTTGCGAGCCGCACTGTCGGGACCGTGACAGGCGAAACAATTCTCGGCAATGATGGGCCGAATGTCCCGATTGAATTCCAGCAGAGCGTCCGCTGCCACCAGGATTTGCGGGTGCAGCGCCGCGATTGCTGTTAAAATTGGCAACCAGCCGAGTGCGAACGCAACCAATGTCGAGCGATATGTCATCCAAAGAACCTCGTTTTCGAGATTGAAGTATACGGCACGTTTCCGGAATTAAAACCGGCCCTTCATACTACACGGAAAACGTTCTTTTCTGAAGCATTCGTTCAACGCTGAAAAATGGGCAACAATTGATAAGGCGGAGTCAGCGCGAGAATCGCCAGCGATGTCGTGTAGTTCGTACCGAACTTTCGTTCGGATGAGACCTCGGACGGCGACGACCCGTCTGTCGCCTGCTCGTTGAGCAGGTTACGAGCAATCTGTTTCAGCGAGCAGCACGATTCCAGGGGAATCCTGGCAAGTCAAAGGTTGCTGCGGGCGGAGTTCGAAATTGTCGGGATTTCGAACTCTGAAAACGAGAGACGTCGCATGCGGTCTTTCGGTCCAACGGACCATGAATTCCGATAGCCAGGGTCGGAGTCTTCGGAGGCCCTGGAGAACGGCGTTCCGAAAAAACCGCATTGAGGCCCAACGGGTCGGTCATTCGCTTTTTCTACCGCATGTGATGGACTCTTCGCGTTTGATTTGAGTGAAGCATCAAAATGACATTCGACATCAGGCTTCAATCGTCGATTATTCGGATGGCCGACCCGTTGGGCCTCAATGCGGTTTTTTCGGAACGCCGTTCTCCAGGGCCTCCGAAGACTCCGACCCTGGCTATCGGAATTCATGGTCCGTT
>JANXOO010001537.1 GCA_025353525.1 Schlesneria sp.
GCAAGACCGAAGCATCCAAAGTCGATGGCGAGAAGGCTGTGGCACCTGCCGAATCGGAAGGTGGTAAAACGTCCCCTGCTGAAAGCAATCCCGCGGAGTCCGGAAAAACGGAAGTGCCTGCCAAGACTGAAGAGTCCGGGAAGCCCGAAGAAGCAGGCGATCCTGGCGAAAGCAAGAAGCCTGTATGAATGACGCCGGACACGATATCGATCCAGAACTCGAACCTGCAGAAGATGTTGCGGCAGAAGTGCCGGGCGAACCGCTGAAATCGATTGTCGAAGCACGCGCCCACGGTTGGCGAATCGATCATTATCTTGTGCGACTCTATCCCAACTTCAGTCGCGCAGCGTTCCAGCGTGTGCTCGAAGGGAACGGCGTCCTGATTAACGGGCTGCCCGTCAAGATGTCGCGGCGGTTGCGAGTGAACGACTGCATCGAGTTTCGCCTGCCGGAAACTCCCGACAGAACATTGCCCGCAGAAGATATTCCGCTCGACATCCTTTATGACGACGACGCGCTGATCGTCATCAATAAAGCGGCGAATATGATCGTCCACCCCGGTCGCGGAAATTACCTCGGGACATTAGCCGGGGCTCTGCAATTTCACTTTGATAAACTGAGTGATGTCGCGGGAAAACTCAGGGCGGGGATTGTTCATCGACTGGATCGGGATACCAGCGGCGTTCTGGTCGTTGCCAAGGACAATACCGTCCATCACCATTTGAGCAGTCAGTTCGAGGAACGAACGGTCGAAAAGGAATACCGGGCAATCACCTGGGGCGAAGTGTCATTCGACCGGGACTATATCGAAACGCATGTGCGTGTCAGCAATCGTAACCGCGAACGGATGATGGTCTGCCCGGAAGGGAACAATTCACGTCACGCTGCGACATTTTACGAGGTTCTTGAACGATTCAACGGATTCTCGTTCGTACGACTTTGTCCTCAGACCGGACGAACGCATCAGTTGCGTGTGCACATGATGGCGGTGGGGCATGCTATCGTGGGCGATGGGTTATATGGCTTAGAGGCCTTACTTGATAAGGCTTCCCGCCTAATGCTGCATGCGGGTGAGCTTACCTTTACGCAT
>JANXOO010001540.1 GCA_025353525.1 Schlesneria sp.
CGACATTGCCCGCTGCGGCCTGTCGGCAAAGTGCAACGAGATGCAGTACTTCTCGCGGAAGGCAATTGCCGATTCCGGTAATCGCTCCGACCGCGCCGCAACGAATGAAGCCGTGACAGACCTGAGTATCGACACCGACCATCAGCAATACGTTCTGATCGGCGTGGGTGATATGTTCGGCCGCGTAGCTGAGCGATTGTTCTCCGCCGAATTCCTTGAATCCGACCAGATTGCGAAACTCTTTCCGCAGGTCGAAAAACAGCTCAGCTCGGGTCTCGAACCCGTAATAGGGACTGTTGTAGATCACGGCAGGCAGATCAGGTGCCGCGCCGAGAACCCCCGCGAAGTGCGCTCGTTGCGCTGCGGCAGAAGTCCCGCGTGACAACACGCGAGGAATGACCATTAACCCTTTGGCCCCTACCCGCCGTGCGTGCGCGGCATGAGCCGCCGCCGCTGCCGGATTTTGAGCACCCGTGCCAACAATCACCGGCACGCCTGCATCGGTGAGCTGCCGCACCCCTTCCTGTCGTTGTTCATCAGTCAGCAGCGGCCAATCTCCCATCGATCCGCAATACACGACGCCGCTCATGCCGGTCGCCATCAGTTCTCGCGCCTTGTCCACCAACGCCCCAAAATCCGGCGTTCGGTCAGCGCGGCATGGGGTCATCAATGCGGGAATACAGCCCTGAAATATCGACGAGTCCATTTGTTTTCCTTTCGAGTTCATCCAATATCCACAACCCGCGGACCAATCACATCGGCCTTGGGTGTCACTCCCAATCCGGGAGAGGTGCTGGCCGACATGAAACCGTTAACGCGTACCGGAGCACCGTCCGCGTTACTTACAGTGACATAACTGTTGAAGTCGGTGCTTGTAAATCGAAACGCTTCGGGAGTGCTGTGTGCCAGGTGCGCAATCGCCGCCGTAGTCACGTCGCCGCCCCAGCTATCTTCCAAGGTCATTGCAATGCCCATCGACACGCAGAGATCTCGCGCCTGCCTGGCTTTGGTGAGACCTCCGAGTTTGCTGATCTTGAGGTTAACAACATCCATCGCCAGGTCCGCTTTCGCGCGGAGCAACATCTCCAGACCGTCAATGTTCTCATCGAGAATGAACGGATGATCCGTATTGCGACGAACCGCCAGGCACTCCTCATAGGTCAAACATGGTTGTTCGATGTAAACATCCAGGTCGCGCACGGCACGAACCACGCGCATCGCCTCGTGTTGAGTCCAGCCGGTGTTGGCGTCGGCGACTAAACGATCGGTCGGCTGCAGGATGTGACGGACAGTGCGAATCCGCTCGATGTCCTGATCCGGATCACCGCCGACCTTGAGCTGAAATCGCGTATATCCCTTCTCATGGTACTGTGCGACCATCTTCGCCATCTCATCGGGTGCCTGCTGAGAGATTGCACGATAGAGCCGAATGCTTTCACCGAAACGTCCTCCCATGAGCACACACACGGGTAAGCCGGTGGACTTGCCGAGTAAATCCCAACACGCGATGTCGATGCCGGACTTGACGTACGGATGCCCCTTGAGTGCCGCATCCATTTGCAGATTCAATTTACCCAACTCTCGCGGGTCGTATCCAAGCAGGTGTGGGCCGAGTTCTCGCAAACCGGCTCGCACGCCTTCCGCATAAGCAGGTAAGTAAAACGGGCCCAACGGACAAACCTCACCGTAACCGACCAATCCGTCGTCCGTCTCAACGCCCACGATCGTGCTGTCAAAGACCGAGACCGATTTTCCACCGGACCATTTGTATGAGCCCTCGACGAGCGGCAGCTCGACGCGATGAGCAAAGATGCGACTGATTTTCATTTTTGTGAATTCCCTGGCCTTCAAACTCGGTCTTAAGGGTTAAATTTTAACAGGTCCCGCAGCGGCCCTCTTGCACAAGGAACGCATCGAACAGTGAAATCGCGCACAACAACGCCACAAAACGTTCAAACGTGAATTATTCTCTTAAAAAACAGCAACGTCTGAACGCAGTTGAGGCCGAACTGCTGCCAGTCGCGTGAAGGACAGTGTAGCATGGTACAATCTCCCAATGTCGTATCGCTGCACATTCGAGAACTTGTTTCGACTGACATGATTGGCAAATGGCCAGAATCGAATTTGGAATCGGTCATGTTCGCACCTGACTTCGTCGGATTCGCCTTCAACTCACATTGGCGTCGTGGGTCATGGTGGCCGATTTAGCTTGGCCGCTTGTGCTTTGGATTGGTTGCCCCGTCATCATACACCTGAAGTCCGTGTTCTTTTTTCAATAAGGTCAGTTCTCATGTTGCGGCGGTTTTTGATTTCGCGGAAAGGACTCGCGTTTCTCGGCATGCTCATGTTCGGTCGGGTGCAGTCGGCAAATGGCGAAACCGTTTTTATCGAAGCCGAGTCCATGCGGTGTCAGTCCGATGGATGGAAGGCACCGGAGAATGTTCAGACCCGGCGAGCGTCGCGGGTGAAGTTGATGCAGGGCGCGGACGGAGCGGGTGACCGTGTTGCTTTGCCGTGCGACCAGCGGATGCTGATCGGTCTTTCAAACCAGTCGCTGCAACCACTCGATCGAGTTCATCTGCAACTCAGGACCTGGCATCCGGTCACTCGCGTCAAATCAGTTCGCCACGGAGTCCTTGTTACCGCTGTCGATGACGTTGGAGTAAACGGCTTCAACCTGCCGCTTGGGCCGCGCGCTTTCGTGAAGGTCACTCATGCACCGCCCGAACTGCGTATCGGCAAGATGCGGGTCGGTAAAGTGCTGTTCCTCGGCAACAGTATCACGCTGCACGGTCCGGCCCCTCAGATCGGATGGACCGGCAACTGGGGCATGGCAGCAAGCACTCGCGACAAAGATTACGTCCACCGACTCGTCGCCGACATTGCCAGGGCTGCCGGTGGCGAACCTCAAGTGATCGTCCGTAATATCGCCGACTTTGAACGAGGGCTTGGTGCATTTAACATCCCCGACACCTTGAAAGAAGAACTGGCCTTCCAGCCGGAGGTGATCATCCTCGCCATCGGTGAGAACGCCGCATCCCCAAAGACGGACTTGGCCCGTACGGAGTTCGCTACTGCGTTCGCGAACTTGCTCGCAGAGTTGAAGCAGCATGGCCAGCCAACAATTTTTGTCCGCAGCCAGTTTTGGGAAGACACTGAGAAAGATCAACTCATGAAAAAAGCGAGCACTGATGCCGGAGTCATCTTCATCGACATCAGCAAGCTCGGCTCCGATCCCGCCAATTTTGCTCGGGCTGAACGCCAAATCGACCATGCCGGAGTCGCAGGTCACCCCGGCGACAAAGGGATGCAGGCACTTGCTGACGCGCTGTGGACCGCATTGAAGAAGGAATCCGGAACCATCGATTGATCGCTCTGCGCATGCCTTCATCCGCGTCCGGGCTTTAATCCAACACAGGGCCATCGCGCACACTGGGGAAGCTTGGCTGAATAGGTAACTTGCGCTTTGATGTCTGATTCGCTACTTTCCTGATCGGGTTGGATCGAGCGATTCAGGGAGGATTGTCATGGCGCGATTGAATGCAGAAGAGATTCGTTTGGGTGTCGAAGAAATCGTTGCCCACTTCAGCGAGTTGGAG
>JANXOO010001554.1 GCA_025353525.1 Schlesneria sp.
CAAAATTGTTTTGGCACCCTGTCCGGCCAACGCCGATTCCAATTGCTTGACCGTCATCTGAACGCCGTTCAGCAAATCGTCAAAGTTCTTCGACTGAGCGGCCGCAAAAATCGCTCGATCGAGTCCGTCGAAGACGGGAAGCAGCGATTTGAGCAGCGGTAACGATTGGAAACGTCGCTCGTCATCCATCTCGCGATAGACTCGTTTGCGGAAATTTTCGAGATCCGCCATCGAACGAGCCCACTTGTCTTTGTATTGGTCTCGTTCTGCTCGGGCCGCATCAAGTTGCTCGGCCAAAGTGGACGGCGATGAAGAATCGAGTTCTGCCGTGTCGTCAACGTTGTGATCGGTCATTTCATTGTTCTCCATCTGCTTCGTCCTTGGAAAAGAACGTCTTCAGTGAATCGAAAAATGTCTTCCGTTGAGGGGACACATGCTTGTCGTCCACCTCCGCCAGTTGACGGAGCAGTTCTTCTTGTCTCTTGTTCAGCTTTTTGGGAACTTCCACTTGGAATTGGACCAGCAAGTCGCCGCGCGGTCCGCCGTGCGGATCGGGCATCCCCTGACTCTTCAATCGAAAGACTTCTCCTGGCTGAGTGCCCGCAGGAACCGCGATATGGTGTTTTCCCGTCAGGATCGGAATGTCGAGCTCTGTTCCCAGTGCCGCTTGAGCGAACGTGATGGGAACGTCACACATCAAATTGCGACCGTCTCGTTTAAACAGCGAATGGGGCTTGACGCGAATGTCGACATAAAGATCGCCAGGTGGACCGCCTGACCCGCCCGCTTCCCCTTCGCCGCGAAGGCAAAGTTGCATCCCGTTGTCGATCCCTGCGGGAACACGAACTTCCAGCTTGCTCGGGCGACTGACGACGCATTGGCCTCGACAGTCAGGACACTTCTCGCGAACCATCGATCCGCGACCGCGACATGAGGGACACGTCGTCTGTACCCGAAAGAATCCTTGCGACTGAATGACCTGACCGCGACCATCGCAGTAGTCGCACTTTTGCGGTTGAGTTCCCGGTTTCGCACCCGAGCCGTTGCACGTCACGCACGAGACATGTTTTTCGATTTGCAATTCGCGCGTACATCCAACGGCCGCATCGAGCAATTCGATCGTGAGTGATGTCTGAAGGCTTTCGCCTTTCTTGGCGCGTGGGCCGCCACCGCCCCGACGAGCTCCGCCACCCCCGAAAAGGTCCCCGAACATGTCACCGAAGGCTTCAAAGATATCTCCCGCGTCCTGAAAGCCTCCTTGTCCGCCAGGCCCGGCCTCGACTCCGGCGTGACCAAAGCGGTCATAGCGAGCTTTCTTGTCCGGATTGCTGAGAACGTCGAACGCTTCAGCGGCTTCCTTGAATGACGCGACTGCAGCCGTATCACCGGGATTGCGATCCGGATGATACTTGCCTGCCAGCTTGCGATAAGCT
>JANXOO010000012.1 GCA_025353525.1 Schlesneria sp.
GTGCGACTGTTGATCCAGAAGTTTGTGGTCGCCACGCTACCGAAATAAATCGTCTGGACCGAATCGAGGTACTTGCCGGTAATTGTCACCCGGTCACCCCCGGCAGCAGACCCGTTGACCAGAGAGATCGCCGTGATCGTCGGGACCGGCGTTTGGAACGAGAAGAGATCAGCGTTCGAAGCCACCGAATTGCCATCGAACGATTGCAGCAACACATGCACGGTCCCTACCGCCGCCGCAGGCGTGTAGGCAGTGATCGATGTGGGGCTGTTCACGCGGAAGCCTGCCGACGCAACCCTGCCAAAGTCGACCTCCCGCACATTGTCGAGATGCGTGCCGACGATTTCGATGGCATCCAGTCCGAGTGTCGACCCCGAGCCGAGCGAGAGACTCGCAATTTGGGGTGTCGACGACGCGGTACCGGTGTTCGCTGTCGAACTTGGCGGCGCGGTCGAAGTCGTCGCGGGGGTCGACGTCGCACCGCCGGTCGGAGTTGTGCTCGAAGATCCCGTTGGGCCCACTGTCGGGGATGTCGATGGTGAGCTCGAAGGCGATGACGAGGAAGTCGTCGTTGGCACCGTCGCTGGCGACGACAAAGTCGGAGTTGTTGTTGGTGTCGGGCTCGAATTTGAACCGTAGCCCGCGCTGGTTACTGCCCCCGTTCCGGTGATCGGCGAAGTGGGGTTCGTCGTGGGTGGGTTCGTCGCAGTGGGGCCGGGACTTGTGTTGCTCGGGCTTGTAGAACCAGATCCGGATGCGTTCGTGAGATTGACGCTGACGCTGACGGTTGCCGTGGAACTGATACCGCTCGCATCCGTTGCGACGTACTGAAATGACGACGTCCCAACAACCATTGACGTTGGCGTGAAGAGAAGTGTTTGGTGGCTGATCGCCGATGTGGGCTGCTGAATCGACACCGTTCCGTTGGGGATTATACTGGTGAGCGACAACGAGATCGAGCCCGTTCCTCCGGTATCGTTGGCCAACACATCCAACGTGGTTCCCGGACTGGATCCTCCCATATTCATCGCGACCGCGTAGGAATCGTTTGCAGCCATCAGCGGCGTCAGCATCTGGCGCGGCTCGAGCATCTCAATCATCACAGCGACCTGCCGCAACTCGACAGGGCGGCGCCGTGCGGAAGGCCGTCGCTTCAATGAAGGTACACGGCGCACTTTCGAAAGCAAGCCCGCCAACCAGGATTGCATCACCATGGGAGATCTCCAAAGGTTCGCGTTGCTGCAAATTGCGAACGAAGACAAACAGGGGCACTTTTGGAAGAATACCGACGTTGAGTCGATTTCTCAAGAGTCCGATTTCGTGCGTCATCGCGGTTAAACCCAACGCCAACAAACGTGAAATGAACGCGGGACAAACAGCTTCCATTGGAAAATAGCTCGTTAACGCTCGAATGACGCGCACTTGCGGCGTGACCTGTCGGTACTTGACGCGAGCCGATGTGCGTTTGAGACCTTTCGGACGCCCTACGCGGATGAGCTCGGAGAGGAAGTGGAGTCCTGGAAGAGTTCCCGAGTATGACTCGGAACGTAGTAGCGATGTTGGCTCACGCAACTGGCCGTCGAATCGATCGTTGTTGGTTGACCTGCCACATGAAAAAATCGCTTACCAAACGTTCCCACCAATTCGCACCAAGTCTTTCGGTCCAACTTCAAGCGCGCCAAGATCGGGGCGACCGTATTCGGAATCCGACCTCGCTTGCCATTGGCCAATTGCCTTCCCGTCCAATCCAGAAGCGTCAGGTAATCGCCCAGTGGCATCGGTAGAAAGCCCTTATCGCTGCACCGAAACCCCGCAGAGTTCGGCACCGCTCCCAGTTCGCCATTCCGCTCATCGAGCCACAACGGAGAAAGAAAACAATCCGCCCCCGGCACCGGCGAAGCCGGATGACGCGCGTCGAGAGTCGGCTTCAGAATAGGGAAGCTGCTCGCGCGTTGGGAGTCATCCCCATGAGGCGTCGAATTCTCGTTGGCGATTTCTACAGGTGACGGCGCAGGTGGTGAACAGGCGGTTGTTCCTTTCGCTGACGCATCCTCTTCCGCAGAAGATTGCTCCAATGCCTGAATCCGGCGCTGGACCGATGTGTAGTCGCTCGACTCCAGCGTTTCGGCCATTGCCGCACG
>JANXOO010000041.1 GCA_025353525.1 Schlesneria sp.
TACAACAAACAACTCCACCCGCAACAGGTGTTGTCGCTCGTGTCGAAATGCAGCCGTTTACAGACCGTCCCGAATGCGAATTCGGCAACTGGACTGTCACGATCATACACGCCGATGCGACTCGACTGATCGCGTGGCACCCGTTGATCGGAGAATTGAAATTCAACTGGTCCGACATCCGTCGAGTTGAACCACTGTATTTTGGGTCAATGACCCTGATCGATGCCCGTCGTTTTCATCTGGGTAATTCGATCCGCCCCGACCTTCATCGACATCTTCCCGACGGAACGCAACTTCAAGGCGAATTCAATACCGAAACCGTTCCTGCTGGCCAATCGTATTTGTCGCTGTCCGTCTCGGAACTTGAAGCCGCCGGTCCGGAGGCACCACCCGCCAGTCCATTTCTCTCGCAACTTCGAGCCGGTAAACTGGTGACCGAAGCCTACGTGAACGAGCGGCGGCTGGGAACATTGAACGAGCGGGTTCGGTTCAAGGCATTGCCGCAAACTCCCGACCGGATCCGCATTCCGATCCCACGCGACTTGCTGGTTCGAGGGCGAAATACGTTCCTTTTAAAGCAGATCCCACTCGACGACAAAAGTCGTGAATATGACGACTGCGAGGTCGGCGTCATTCGAATCGAAACAGAGAACTGAGCAAATACATGTTGAAACAACGACTCGACGAACTTCTCGACCGTTTTCCCCGCCATCGCATCGCAGTACTGGGCGATTTTTTTCTCGACAAATATCTGGAAGTCGCTCCGGAATTGGCTGAACCGAGTCTCGAAACGGGCCGAGTGGCACACCAGGTGATGGCAGTCCGGCGTTCTCCAGGTGCTGCCGGAACAGTGGTCAATAATCTCGCCGCACTGGGCGCAGTACAACTCCATGCCATCGGAGCGGTGGGCGACGACGGAGAAGCGTTCGACTTGTGTCACGGGTTGAACCGAATCGGCTGTTCCACGTCTGGTCTGCTACGGTGCCCGGAACTTCTGACGCCCACCTATCTGAAGCCGCACGATCAAAATGTCGCCGGATTGTCAGGAGAACATTCGCGATACGACACCAAAAATCGCGTTCCAACTCCACCCGCGATCGTCGATCAGGTGACAACGGAACTGGAACGGGTCCTTCCGGAAGTCGACGCGCTGCTGATTATGGATCAGGTCGAGATCGCCGAATGCGGTGTCGTCACAACGACGTTGAGGGATCGTATTGCGGAACTCGCACGGCGGTTTGATCGAGTCATTTTCTGGGCCGACAGTCGACGATTTATCCGCCAGTTTCGCAACACAACGATCAAGGCAAATCAATTTGAAGCCGTCCACCGGCTGAATCCGGCAGTCGGCGAAGAAATCCCGCTAGAGGAGTTGCAGAGGCTGATCCCAAAACTTCGAATAGAGAATGCCGCCCCGGTCTTCGTCACATGCGGTGAGCGTGGAATCCTGGTCAGTGATCCGGAAGTACAACTTGTTCCCGGAATAAAAATAACCGGTCCGATCGACCCGACAGGCGCAGGCGATAGCGCCTCGGCAGGCGCGGTGATGTCATTGTGCAGCGGTGCCACTCCGGCAGAAGCGGCCCTGATCGCAAACCTTGTCGCATCGGTGACAGTTCAGCAACTCGGCATAACCGGTTCGGCGTCAGCAGATCAGGTCAGGCAAGCACTGGTCACCTGGAAATCACGCAACCCGGCAGCGTAGCTGCCTTTAAACGACGGTGCGGGGAAAGAACAGGAATGGGACGGATGCATCTTATGTGACTGATGAAAAAGCAGGGGTGTCAGTCGCCGGACTTTCGTTTGGGCTTGTCAGAATCATAAGTCCCATTAGTCCCATTAGTCCCATTCTTATTCCGATAATTCAACCGCGAACGTGTCATCCGTTCACGTAGCCCACCTTCCTTTATAAAATCCTGTTCCAACCGTCGAATTTGCTGGTCGAGCAAGTAATTCGTCTGATGAACCAGACACAGTGCGATATTTGCCACAACTTCTGCAGTCCGCGATTCACAGAATTCACGGAACGTGTCGAAAGTCAGTGATTCCTGTTGTCCGAGTTTGCGAACGAATTGGGCTTCTTTTGAATCTTTCGCCCAGATTTTCAGATCGCGAACTCGCAAGAAGTCTTCGTAGTCGATCAACAGTTCTTCCAGACTGGCACGTGCAACGTTCGTCAGCTTGATTTCTGTTTCTTTGGAAGTACCGGAGGCTTTGCTGCCTTCGGCGATATTCTGCTTTCCTGATCGCGCCGCTTGAACCATTTGATCGATGGTGCGGTCGCCCTTGTTCAGGAAGCGTTGGCAGAACCGAAACGTGATGTCATAGACGACTTCTGCTTTCCGGTAGGAAACCAGGTCCTGGTAGTGACCGTGCGGGGGGGATAAAGCCTGGCTTTTCGTGCATGGTCACACCGTCATTGGGTCAGAATGTTGGGCCACAATGCCAGTATTTGGTGATTTGGCGCGGGATACAAGCGTCTCGCCGAAAAGAATGGGACCGATGCGACTGATGGGACATATGGGATCTATGTTTTCAATAGCAGAAATAAGGCCCATAAGTCGCATACGTCTCATCAGTCCCATTCCTGATCCCCCATCAGCGGTGCGCCATCAAGAATGCCTCAGCGGTGCAAAACGGGCCGCGAACGGTTACGTCTCACCGACGCAATGGTTAAACTGTGTTCATCAAAACTTTGTCAGATTGCCATTCGGCATATGTCGCCATTCCGCCAAATGATCAGAGGGCGCTCCGAGAGACAGACCTGGGGTTCTCGTTTCTTCGTTCGTGCATGGCATTTTTTGGGGAGTCGTTTTTTCTGTCTTATCTTCTCTGTGCCTTGTGGTTCAATCTCTTCGAAACTTCGCACCTGATTTTTTGTTGAACAAAATAATTCTACGTCAATGACTGAATGAATCGTTGCAAAGTCATGGTTGGCTAATCGTCCGCTTTCGGTGGACGCCGGCGGACTTTGGTTTCGGTGCGTTCGCGTTTGTCAGCCACGCGTCGGCGTTTTGCGGCCTTTGATGGCTTGACCGCCTTCCTCGGTTTAGGAGCGGTCGCGACGGATCGAAGCAACTCCCGCAATTTTTCGAGGCAGTCGGTGACATTCCTGGGCTGGTCTCGAAACCGCTCGCTGCTGATGACGAAGACGCCTTCGACCGTTATTCGACGACGGTAAGATGCCACAAACCGGTCGCGCACGCCGGCTGGTAGCGACTCCGACGACACCAGGCCCCAGTGCATCACGACTTTTGAATTAACCTTGTTGACGTTCTGGCCGCCCGGGCCCGAACTGCGCGCGACCGACCACGAGAACTCGCGGCACGGAACGCGAATCCGTACGGTCACTTCGAGAATTTCAGAATCGTCCGGGAACATGATCGCCAGGCCTTATTCAGGCCGCAATCGACGGCCGGGTGATCTCGGCGTGAACGCCTTCGATCTGATCGGCCGATATCGAGTTCATTCGGCTCGCATACCCGACCAGTAATGCAAAGTCGCACAAGCGATTGATCCGCCTTGGAATACCCGATGACAACTCGAAAATTGCAGCGATCGCTGAATCATCGAAAATCGGCTCCGTTCGCCCGGCGACACTCAATCGATGCTGAATATAGTCTGCCGACTCGGATTCAGTAAGTGAGTGCAGCAGACACTGAAAGGCGATCCGGTCCGCCAACTGACCGGTTGACTGCAATGTTCCGGCGAGTTCCGGTTGTCCTGCAAGGATCAATGAGAAATTCGATCGACCGGGTTGCTGAAAATTGAGCAACTGATGCAGCGTCTGAAAGACGCGTCGGTCTTCGATCAAATGAGCATCGTCAAGAATGATGGTCGGGGCTCGACCGGCACTCGTCAATTCGCGCAATCGCGCCTCAAACGTTCTGAGCAGAACATCAAGACCCGGAACCGACTCGCCCGAATCCCGATTCGATTCGCCTAGCGACTCGGTAATGAATGCGACCAGTTCGCGGGAGGACAACTGTGGATAGACGACATGGACAACGGGGCCATGTTGCGACGATTGGTGGCGGACCATTTCCAGGACATGCGTCTTGCCGGTGCCGCTCGCCCCGATCAACGCCGCCGCCCCTTTGCCATGCTCGATCAGATATTTCAATTTGACGATGGCTTCGGCGTGCAGATGACCTGAAAAAAACGCGTCAGACCGACGATCATGATCGAAAGGAGCCCGGTTCAATTGCCAGTGTCGTTCGTACATTTCGGCCTCCTTGCCGTTGGGTACATTTTGGTCACCCACGTTCACTCGATTTTCAGGTCAATCGAAGGGATACAGGGCCGACGTTATCGGAAAATCGACGTGTCGTTCGGGTCACCGGATATTTGTAATTGTCGAGTCGATTTCGGTCCGCCGTTCGGTTCGGTGTCGTCGATCGTCCCTGTTAACCAGATTTCATTGCCGTTTGCTCTGTCGCCGGTTAATTCCGTCGAACCGGGACCTGTCATCGCCGGAATTGTGATGTTTGGTCGAAGGGCCAAAATCGGGTCGCTCAATTTCGTCCTGGTACCGAGTGTCGGAAGTTCCGATTCCAGTTCTTCAAATTCGGCAATTGTCGCGCCATCGTCGTCAGGGGAGGGACGATTGATGACGTGCCACGTTCCCCATCCGATGATCGCCAGAAAAAAGCAGACGGCGACAATCGTCAACGGCCGGAAGATTTTAGTTGGCGTCGGGTCATTATTTGAATTTGAACGAACGTGCAGTTTCAATGGTGGCACGCGGAGTGGGATCGTCGGCGGTTCGGATTCACTCATCGTATCCCCATAAGATTTCGAGCACACGGTTTTCAAACCGATCGATCCTGAAAGACAACCCGGAACCGAACAGATCGATTCGAGGTGCAAACGGACACGGACGAACCACGCATGGATCGCTCAAAGTGTCTATCGGCTGTATTCGTGTTTGACTTGAGCCGAATTTTTCAGAACGTATGGCATGTGGGTGAGAAGGTAGGCGATAAACCCTCAGAACTTGACGATTCTTACATCGCATGAAGCATTACTGCTGCGTTTCTGGCACTAAGGCAGAACGGCGTTTGAATGCCGCATGCGATGGCCGACCTGATCGAGCAGGGCAAGCTTGCCTCCGTAGGTTCTGCGGAGATTTTCGGTCGTAAAGGCTTGCTCAACCGAACCACTCGCTACCAATCGCATATTGAGTAACAGTACGTCGTCGAAGTATTCGGCTACTGTCTGCAAGTCGTGATGGACGACGAGTGCGGTCTTTCCGGCAGATCTGAGTTCACGTAATAAATCGACGATGGCTCGTTCTGTCGCTGCGTCGACACCCGCAAACGGTTCGTCCATCAAATAGAGGTCGGCGTTCTGGACGAGTGCCCGGGCGAGAAAGACTCGTTGCTGCTGGCCGCCCGACAGTTCGCTGATCTGACGACCGGCGAACTCGGCCAATCCGACTCGTTCGAGTGCTGCCAGCGCCTGCTGCCGAAATGCTTTGGAGACGGGACGAAACCAGCCGATCTTGCGGTAGAGGCCCATCGCGACGACATCGAGCGCATTCACGGGAAAGTCCCAGTCGACGCTGGTTCGCTGCGGAACATAGCCGATCCGGCTTCGCTGGTTCTGATATGTCGCTCCGAAAAACCGGACCTCGCCATCCGTTCGCGGAATGAGTTCCAGCACCGCTTTGATCAGCGTACTTTTGCCGGCACCGTTCGGTCCGACGATCGCCACCAGTTTTCCTGCAGGAGCGTCGTAGTCGATGTCCCACAATACAGGTCGTCCCTGATAGGCGACTGTCATGTCGTGAATCGAAAGTGGTGAAGTCAGTGGATGAACGGCCGACATTTGTTCCTGCTCGTTTGAAGCAATCTCGCAACAATCAGACTACGGCTGAACTGACCCCAGCCGACCGCTGAAACCCCGTTCGGGTGCCGTCCCGCCCAGTGCGAGTGCAATTTGTGTCGCGTTGTGGTCAAGCATTCCCGCGTACGTCCCTTCGTACGTCCCTTCGGCACCCATCGCATCCGAAAAGAGCTTGCCGCCGATTGTCACAGTCACTTGCCGCGAACGTGCCCCTTCAATCGCTGCGCGAATGTTCTTCTCGTTGACACTGGTTTCGACGAATATCGCCGGAAGCTTGCGTTCGACCAGCAATTCAACCAGCCGGTTGACATCCTGAATACCCGCTTCAGCCTCGGTCGAAACTCCTTGTACCGATCGAACCTCGATCCCGTAAGCGCGACCGAAATAACCGAAGGCATCGTGAGATGTCACCAGCAGGCGGTGTGACGCCGGAATCGACGCAATCACCGTTCGGACGTAGTCGTCGAGTTTCGCCAACTCGGCTCGATAGCGGTCGCCATTCTCACGGTAGTCGGCGGCATTCGCAGGATCGGTGGTGGACATGGTTTCAATCACATAATTGACGCAACGACTCCACGCGGTAACATCCATCCAGACGTGCGGATCATAGTGACCTGCAAAATCCGGGGGCGATCGAAGGTATTCCTTTTCAGATTTTTCAAGCTCTGCGGTGACAGCAACAACTGTCCGCCCCCTCTTGATTTGCTCAAGTGCGAGTTGCATCTGACCTTCGAGCATCAGCCCGGAATAAAAAACGACATCCGCCTGTTGCAACTGCTTGATGTGATTCCGTGTTGCTTTGAACAGATGCGGATCAACGCCTGAGCCCATTAACGCCGTGACATCCGCGTGGTTTCCGGCAACCTGTCGGACAATATCAGCGACCATGCCGGTCGTCGCGACGACCTTCAGACGCCCGGAAGAAGTTGTCTTCGAAGTCGCCGCCTGAATGCCGCTCGATCGCTCGCCGTGACAG
>JANXOO010000043.1 GCA_025353525.1 Schlesneria sp.
TGCTTAGGGTCACTATTGTCGGGCGTTGACGTCAAAGCATGGATTCCATAGCGATCAGGGAAGTGTCTTCACCAAGCCAGCAGCCAACCGTCAACACCTGGTGGTGGGAGTTGACTTTGATTTTTGAAACCGCTCGCCACCGTAACTTCGGTGCAATTGATTTGTTCAGTCGTTTTTTTCGGAGCGAGTATACTACAGTTGTCGTATGACTACTCGTAAGCATCACGTATTCGTTTTGACTTGATGTCACCCCGTGTGCAAGACGGACACCCGCATGGTTTTTGGCCTTTGGCTTCCGGGTAGTACCGCCATCGCATGATCTGCGGGAGGGTGTTGATTCTTTGTATTTCTGCGGGTTCAATCTTGCGTGGTATGATGACCTCAAAGCCCTCGGACAGTTCAGCGTTGAAGATGAGTCCGACGGCTTAGACGGCAGTGATCGCTTGATGGTTTTGGTTGTAGTGACCCACCAGAACCGGTTGCTCGTCGGGAATGCGGAAGTAAACACCAACAACTGTGCGTTGCCCGATTCGCTTGAGTTCGCGCAACCATTGATGAGAGACATAGAAATTGTCGGTTTCCGGCATCGCGATAATAATTCGGTCGTAACCATCGTGAAGCGGTTGTTTCAACCGACGCGGCTTGATACCAGCTCGCTGTATCGAGTGACTGTCCTTCTCGGGCGCAAGATGAACGAACAGTGCCCTATTGACCTGACTTTAACGATTCGGCGACAGACCGACCAGGATAAACCAGGCTGAGGCCAACCAATGTTGATTTCAGAAACCGCTCGGCCCGCGGTTCCGGTTGACTTGGTCGTCCCGCCTTCACTTGGCGCCAAGATTTGAGTCCAGCAGATTGATCATGCGATACACGAATTCTCGGCGTTCCGTATTTAATTGCAAACGCGGTCCAATCGTTTTGTCTGCCCATCCGCGAGCACTGCCGCCATCCTGCGCGAACTCTTGAGACATTGCAGTCCAATCGCACACCATTTCGATCAGGGCAACATCGGTCATCGCGTTTGCGTCAGCATGAAAGTCGGGATGGTGGCGATTCGTTGTCATGTGATGATCGATAGCGGCGCGGACGCGATGCTCCATTCCGTCCGGATAACAAAACGGCTCACCACTCCGGCGACAGCGATACATCTCGGTGAGCCAGATGTAAGGGAGTCGTTCCGCCGGTCCGAACTTCGAAGTGTCGTGAACGCGAGCTCGCTGCCACAGTTCGGTCGAGTGTTCTGTGACCGATGCCATCACGGCCAGACATCTGCGGACCCGTTCGATGTGCTCATTGGTGCGGCGCTCATAAAAAGCATCCATTTCGGATGTTGGATCAGACGAAGTCATTTCGTAATTCAGCTAATCGCAGAACGAAAAAAGGGACCATGCCCGCGAGTTGCAAAACGCCTCGCCGCGAACAAATGCGATCATGATCGCCTGACGCGTGCTGGTCAAGTTGACCGGTTTATTCGGTATGATGATTGGCAATTTGGGGTTTTAGCAACACCAGGAAGGACACGAAGGAATCAAAAAATGAATCACTTGATGTCCTGTTTCAGCCTGGTCACATTTAAGTTGACCAATCATCCGACTTTCACGTCAGTAAGCGAAATCTATGTCGATAGCCGGGTTTCGTGAAATCCCCTGAACTCGTTGACACTCTTGTGTCCGAGAATTAATTGGCCTTTCACCAGAACATCAATTCGGTATCCAGAATCGAGCTGGATGCTCTCGTCGTGCAGCGGTTTTGGGTACCGCAGCAGCGCAGCAAGTCACACGATTGGCAAGTTCACCGAATTCCACCTTGGCGCTCTTCGCGTCCTTCGCGGTGAAATCTGTTTTTTCAACAGTCTCCTGACGGCGCACTTGAATCAGACCGAATCGATTCCTGATCGTTCGCCTCGAACGCGGTTACCCGTTAAATTCTGAAAAAATCAGCGAGCAATTCTGACCGCCGAATCCGAAGCTGTTCGACAGTGTCCGGCGGACTGGTGCCTGTCTTGCTTCGTTTGGAACGTAATCGAGATCGCATTCGGGATCGGGGGTTTCGTAGTTGATCGTCGGAGGCAGCACGTCGTCGCGCATCGACAGCAGGCAGGTGATCGCTTCGACGCTTCCCGCCGCCGCAATCAAATGGCCCATCATACTTTTGATACTCGACACAGGAGTCTTGTACGCTGAAGCCCCGAACGATGTTTTGATGGCGGCTGTTTCTACCTTGTCGTTGACTTCGGTGCTGGTTCCGTGGGCGTTGATGTATTGCACATCGTCAGGATTCAACCGGGCGTCCCGCAATGCCATATTGATGCATGCGACAGCACCTCGTCCTTCCGGATGAATATCGGTGATGCGGTAAGCATCTGCCGTCGATCCGTATCCGACCAGTTCTGCGTAGATCCGGGCACCGCGTTTTTTGGCGTGTTCGAGTTCTTCGAGAATCACCATTCCCGCTCCTTCACCGAGCACGAATCCGTCGCGGTTCCGGTCGAAAGGACGCGATGCACGTTGCGGATCGCTGTTGTGCGTCGATAGCGCCGTTAGCAAATTGAACCCCGTCACGCCGAACGGATGAATCATACTATGAGCTCCGCCCGACAGCATGACATCGGCATCGCCGCGACGGATGATTTCTGTCGCTTCGCCAATCGCCTGACTGGATGCCGCACATGCCGTCAGACAGTTCAGGTTGGGTCCCTGTGCATCGAACAGGCTCGCAAGATGACCCGCCGGCATGTTCGGTTCCTGCTCCAGTTCCTGCTGAGCGTGCAATCGGGTCAGTCCGACGCGTGTGAACGCTTCCAGGTCGACATGCCCATCGCGCTGCGATTCTGCAATCAGACTCATCACGCGACCGAAATCCTGCTGTCCTTCACCAGCACCCAGATAGATACCAAAACGTGGCGGGTCGACCGTATTCATGACGCCGGAATCGTCGACGGCCTGACGCGCAGCACCGATCGCGAAGCGGATGTTCAAACCGCAATGTTCGAATCGTTTCGTGTCGTCGACATAGTTCTTCAGGTCGAAGTTTTTGACTTCGGCTGCGAACGTTGTCGGAAAGTGCGAGGCGTCAAAGTGCGTAATCGGACCGATTCCGCTCTTCGCTTCCTGCAGCGACTTCCACATCTCTTCGACCGTATTTCCGATTGGAGTGATGGCTCCAATCCCGGTGACGACCACTCGCCGCCTCATCGCGATCTCCTCAGGGGTTCGGTGTCAGTCCCTCGCCCGCTTTGCCGACATCCATAACACCCAGCAGACGCATTGAAAACACAAAATTCTTCTGGTCGATTCTGGCACCACCCGCTGCGTTTTCATCAACGTGTGCAAACACGATTTCACCGTCGGCGACAAGTCGTTCACCGACATGCGCCTGCACTTCAACCATGCCACCTTCGTCACGAGCATCAATCAATTTTGCTGTGTAAGTCAAGGTGTCACCGGGAATCGCCCAACTGTGAAACGTCATTCGGGGCACTTTGGCCAGAATCACTACCTTGTTGAACTCGTTCACTTTACCCAGCAGAATGCCGCCTGTCTGCGCCATGCCTTCGAGCATTAATGACTGAGGCATCACCGGAAACCCGGGGAAATGATCGTGCAGGTGGTCTTCCGCCAGACTGACGTTCTTGATGGCTTTGGCGTGCGAGCCATTCGCAGATTCCACAAACCGGTCAATCCAGATCCAACGCATGTTGATGAACGCCTGCGATTACGAATGAATAAACCCGGTAGATGAAATCTGGCGCAATCGAACACTCGTCGCACACATCCTGTTGGCACCTGACGTCACGAATGACCTTTTATAGCCATTCGTGACCGGACCAGCAGCTTGATCAATCAGTTCAGTTTGGAAGCAAGAAAATTCACGACCATATTCACGGTGAACAGGTCTTCAACATTTTCGACCTTGGGGTTTGCTGCGAGCTTGTCGATCGACGCCTTGTCAGCGTGCGGCAACTTTGTTCGCAGTTCGCTGATCCCTTTTTCCGTGACTTTGCCATCGACGGCGAAGCCCGAATCGGCGGCGAAAAGGCTTTCCGGAAACAGTTCGTTACGAGGAATCTTGATCGCAAAATTCTTTTCGAGGCGAAAAACGATGTCCAGAAAATCGATCGATTCGGCACCCAGATCGGCTTTCAATCGCGATGTTGGAGTGATTTCATCGTCGTCAACACCGAGTGCGTCGATCAGAGTGGCTTTGACTTTTTCGTAAATCTCGTCGTGCGATGGCATCCAAAATTCTCCTGAGGACGCGGTGCGGGTTCTTCAAGCGGCCCGCCGCAATCCAGTTCCAATGTTGACCCAATTCCAAACTAAAAACGTTATCCCATCCCGCCCAGTGTCAGTCCCCCATCGACTTTCAGAATCTGGCCGGTGATGTAGCTCGATTC
>JANXOO010000060.1 GCA_025353525.1 Schlesneria sp.
GTCCTCGCTACGATCTGTGAGATGGGTGAAGCGGAGGTGACCCGAGCGGTCGACGCAGCCGAACGTGCATTTCATGGTGACGGCGGTAGCGGCTGGCGCAATGCGCCGGTCGAAGAACGGATTGAACTTGTCAATAAGCTGGTCGAACTTTGCGAACGCGATCGCGATGTGCTGCTCGCCTGCGAAATCCTTGATGGCGGTAAAGTTTCTGAATTGGCGGAAGGTGATTTCACCCAGATCCGCGAATGTGCGAAGTACTTTGTGGGTGTTTCACGCCAGATCGCCATGGGCGACGGCATCGCAATGCCCATCAGCCCGACGATGAAAGGTTTTACCTATCGCGAACCCTGGGGAGTTGTCGCGGGGATCATTCCCTGGAACTATCCGATCGTGTTGACCGCCTGGTTCATGTTCCCGGCGTTGCTGTCGGGAAATACGATTTTAATCAAGCCCGCTGAAGATACTCCACTGTCGGCGCTATACATTGCCAGGCTGGCTCAGGAAGCCGGTTTCCCACCGGGTGTGATCAACGTCCTGCCCGGACGCGGCGAGATCACCGGACAATGCATTGCCGAAAATCCTGGCGTCAAATTTATCTCGTTCACGGGTTCGCCCGGTGTCGGACAAGCGATCCTGCGAACGTGTGATCGGCATGGAACGCGAATGAAGCGAGAGATGGGTGGTAACGGAGCGGCCATCGTTTTGGGCGATGCTGACCCGGAAGTAGTCGCTCGCATGATTGGACGCTTCACGAATCAGCATTTCGGCCAGACCTGCTGCACGATTCACCGTATCTTCGTCGACAAGAAGATTGCCGATGAATTCATCGACGCTCAGACTGCGTTCTTCAAAGGATTGAAAATCGGTTATCAGGCGGATGCCGGAACTCAACTGGGTGCCGTCATCAATCCGACCCAACGTCAACGCATTTTGCAAGCACAACAGGAAACGATCGCTCGCGGTGGTCAAGCGTTGCTGGCGGGGGGTGAGGCGCACGTCGAAGGGAAGAGCGGTTTCTACATCAAGCCAGCTCTGTTCCGCACCAAACCGGGGCTCGACTGCAACCCGCAGGAAGTTTTCCATACGTACGCGACCATCTGCCCGGTCTCGTCAGCGGAAGAGGCTTTGGAACTGGCGAACAGTTCGCCATACGGACTGGGTGCAAGCGTCTGGACGAAAGATATTGCCCGTGGCGTGGCATTGGCCAAGCAGTTCCGCGACGGAACGGTGCAGGTCAACTGTCACAATTCGATCGCCTACGGACTGCCATACGGCGGCCAGGGAATCTCGGGAGGCCCAGGCGGCGGCGTCAACTGCGAAGAAACGTTCCTGGATTACACTCAGGTAAAAGCAGTCTATGTCGCGGATTACCCTGCATAGTGTGAGGGTCTGAGGGCACGGGACTCAACTCCAATTGAGCGCGACCGCTCGAATACCGAATTACCGCTCCCGATCATCGGTTGAGAGCGCGCGTAAAAACCCGACATTCAAAACTGCCTCCTCACCAGAATCTGTGGGTGAATTCGGGCTCAGGCAGA
>JANXOO010000130.1 GCA_025353525.1 Schlesneria sp.
CGTGCGGACGATGAGCAGCAGGATTTGTTCGAGCTTCATCCGACGAGACTGTTTTTTAGTAGCAGCCAGCAGAAACCGCATTGCGGCCCACTGTTCCGTCCGGAATCGTCGTCGGTGCAGCAGATGGATCATGACCGGTACACCACCCGCCGCCAACCCCCACAGCATCAGCGGGCTGGCAAAACCAAACGCGAGAATCATGAAGGATGAAAACATGCCGCAGCGAACTCTGTTTTGGGAAAATACGTCGGACGCGAACACCGATCCTGGCGGAAACCTGCTATCAAACGCAACTGATCATAATCAATGCCCGCTCGCAGGTTCACGGACAGTCAGGCGTTTGACCAGAATCGTCGCGTACGAACCGCGTGGAAGAACAAATTGAAGCGTGATCCGTTGTCGGCCTTCATTCAGTTCGTCAGCGCCTGATCGTTCGATTTTCAGATTTGCCGGTTTGACGATCGCCAATCGGTCACCTTTGGAAAAGAAACTGTCACGCGGATATTTCACCCGCAACTCACGAAGCGCCAGTCCCTGCTCGCCCAGTACCCGCTCGAAGAGATCGAGCAATGGCCCCGGTTCCAGATGCAGTCGGGCAGACGGGAGCGGCAGGCTGAACTCGCCCCATGCTTCGGATTCGGTTGCCGCAAGTTCGGTGAAGAACGGCACCAGGGCCGTTGCGAGCTGGACGGGATAGAGCCGGATGTGATCGACTGATTCGTTTAATCTGGCAGCGAGACAGCGATTCCACAGGTCGCTTTGATAAGCCGCCAGCCACAGGCTGCGCATATCCTGTCGCATCAGCGCGAGTGCTTCGCGAAATCGCTCGGGATGGTCGCACAGATACGTGATAATGCTGCGAACCGACGATTTGCGCAGGGTTGCTTTGCATTCGGACCAGTCGCCCCACAACCGTCGAATGATTTCCTTGTCGTCCCGATCGTTTGGCCGGTCGTGCGAATTCGGTTCGGCGATCGCTAGCCACAACGCGCGTTCGTAGTCGCCCAGGCACCAGGGTCGAGCGATGAATTCACCCGATTCGCCGAGCGATCCGAACCGCTGATCGTCGTAATAATTCGGAACGCCGAATTGTGCGAGCGATTCACGGCGGGCAACAATCTGCGTCGCCGCTTCATCAGTCAGATTCCGCATCACAATGTGAAACCGGTTAGCCGAGATGTCCTGTGGACCGAACGGGCGACTGGAATGTCCCTGATACGTGAGCGACAAGCTCTCTTCGCGCAAGTCGCGTTTCGGGCCCCGATGAATCGTCACCCACTGACGCGTCGTTGCGTGTTTGTCTTTGAGACCGCCATAGCCGATCGCGCGACGCGGGATATTCCAGCGCTGACTGATTGCCGTGATGGCTTCGGGCGTTCCGATCGATCGCTTCGTCAACAGATAGACAGCAAACGAACCACCGGTCATCGGAAATTCACTCAGTTCTTCGACTTCAAAATCTTCGGGGAGGCTCTTGAGTTTCATCGTATCGGTTTTTTTTCGTTTCGTTCAAACAAACCTGCCGAGACAACCCGGTCAAGTGTTGCATGTTCCCGGTCACGCAATGCGTCCAATATGACAACGGACAACGTGACAACGGACCAACTTTCGCAGGACGGCGGATTCCAATTGTGTCCTGTTTCTTACGGTGATGGCTCGATCAGTCTGACTGTCGTCCCTTCGCCGTTGATTCGCCACAAAATATTTCGTGCGATCCGGCACCTCAGGGTGGCCGTTGAATCGACGTATTCCGTTCCAATCACTTCCGCATGCTCGGCCAGGAATGCGAACAATTTTCCGTTTCCTGCTGACGTGACGATCTCGGCCTGAACGTAGCCTTCCCCAAGTAACTCGCCAACAAGAGATCCAAGCTTGTCGAGTCCCTCACCCGTCACGGCGGAAACGGTCACCGAATGTGCGTATTTCGCCCGAAGCACGTCGACCGTGCCGCGATCCCGCGCCGCGTCGATCTTGTTCAGAACCAGAATGAATCGTCGACCTTCGACACCGATTTCGTTCAGCACCTGTTCGACGGTTTCGGCCTGCTGTTCCGCTTCGGGGTTCGACACGTCGACGACATGCAATAGCAAATCGGCCTGACGCGCTTCTTCGAGTGTCGATTTGAACGAGGCGATCAGCGCGTGCGGCAGGTCTCGCACGAAACCGACGGTGTCGCTAAGCAACAAATCGCCCCACGACGGGATCGCCCACTTCCGCGTTCGCGTATCGAGTGTCGCAAATAGTTGATCAGCGACGTAGACATCGGCTCCGGTCAGCGCATTCATCAGCGTGCTCTTGCCGGCGTTCGTGTAACCGACCAGCGACACCAGAGCGTGCGCATCGCGCTGCCGCACCATCCGTTCGCGGCGGATTTCAACTTCTTCCAGGCGGTCTTTCAACTCGCTGATACGATGATCGATGATACGGCGATCGGTCTCGATCTGTTTTTCGCCAGGACCGCGACTCGCTCCGATCCCCCCGTCGATACGTTCGAGGTGAGTCCACATACGTTTCAGGCGCGTGCGTGTGTATTGCAACTGAGCCAACTCGACCTGTAACCGTGATTCTGCCGTTCGCGCATGAGTGGCAAAAATGTCCAGAATCAGTTCGCTGCGGTCAACAATGATCCGCTGGGTCTCCTGTTCGAGATGTCGTCCCTGAGAGGGAGACAGATTGTTGTCGAAGATGATCAGTTCAGCCCCGGTGGCATCTACCAGATCTTTCAGCTCTTCAATTTTTCCTTTGCCAAGACACGTTCCCGGATGGGGTCGGCCTCGCATCTGGACCAGCTCGCCGACGACTTTGACGCCCGCAGTTTTGACCAGTCCCTTCAATTCGTCGAGCGCCTTTTCTTTCCCCGGATTTCGACTGGAATCCGGAACTGAAACGAGGATGGCGGTACGATGCTGAACGTGCAGTTCGTCTCGAATCGGTTCAGACAAGTGAAAGTCCGTTTTGAAGGGTAAAAAACCGGAGAACGTTTTCAGGTGAATTCCGGCGTCAGGTGAATGAACAGTTTATTCTGCTCGCGGTCCAGAATGAAGTGTCGTTTGAAGGTCAGTTTCCGCGTTCGGTGCAGATG
>JANXOO010000171.1 GCA_025353525.1 Schlesneria sp.
CGACAGTGGTCAACTGGCATTTGCGGTCCGCAATCGGGTACCGGTGGCATGCTACAGAACGGGAGACGCTCGCGGATTTGCATTCTGGAGTCGTCCTGAAGACTGGTTGGGTCAGGACGCAATCCTGATCGATGCCGAAAACCGTACTGATCTGGGCGAACAATACCGGCCCTGGTTCCGCGACATACAGAAATTGCCATCGATACAAATGACTCGGGGAGGCCGACCGTTTCGAACCATACAAGCGTTTCTGTGCATCGAACAACTTAAGCCGTACCCGTTCGCTTACGAACGAAAAAAAACGGAACGCTGATTCAACGATCTTGCCTTTGACCAATCGCAGCAGTCACTGTTCAGATTTACGCTCGGCCGCAAAGTCGATCAGTGTTTCCGTTGCG
This sequence comes from Schlesneria sp., assembly GCA_025353525.1. Lineage (GTDB taxonomy): Bacteria > Planctomycetota > Planctomycetia > Planctomycetales > Planctomycetaceae > Schlesneria. The sequence goes on from JANXOO010000171.1 coordinate 399, forward strand.
CGTCGGAGGGTCGGGCAAGTCAATAAATTGTGCTATTTCAACATTGAACGCACGCTGTCCACCTGCAAACTGACTCGAAAGCCGAGGTTGTTATCCTTGTGTGTCGGGTCATGAAAATGGCGGATGGCTGACCGACTATACGTTGAAGAATACGACCAATCTCCGCCGCGGATCGAACGCTCCCCCGCGTCAGACATCGAGACCATGGGATCTACAGAAATCTCGTTCCCGGTTTTTTCAAAGGACTTCGGATCCCAACCATCGCCCACCCATTCCCAGACGTTTCCATGGACATCGAAAAGGCCCCACGGATTCCCGTTCAGTTCGCCAACTCGATGCGTTCGGCGACTTGAGTTGGCGGCAAACCACGCGGCAGAAAGCAAATCCTCGTCCCTGTCTCCGATCCAGTACTTCGTCGTCGTACCCGCCCGGCAGGCAAATTCCCATTCCGCTTCGCTCGGAAGCCGATATCCAGTCCCGGACATTGCGATCACCGACTCGGCGGTTCGAAAGTAGAACGGTTTCAATTCCTCATTGACGCTCAACTTTGCACAGAACTCGGCGGCATCGTTCCAACTGACCTCTTCAACGGGAAAGTCCTTCATATCGGCGTTGGTCACCAGATCGTCTCCCGGTCCCGCGCCGGAAAAATGAGCGGGATTCATGGTCATGATTGCGGCATACTCTCGCTGCGTCACTTCATGGCAACCAAGGTAATACCCCCGCGTCAAGACGACGCGATGCTTCGGGATTTCACCGCGAAGTTTTTCTGGCCAGCCGCGATCATCACCCGTAACTTTCAACGCGAGCTCGACCTCCGCCGGCGTGCTGCCCATGGAAAAATCGCCGGGTGGGACAAGTACGAATTTCATCCCGTTGGAGTTTCAATAGTCATCATCTCGATGTTTTTGCCGTCAGCATCCTTTGCCGATGAGTTGCTTTCGATGGTAATGGCTCTACAGATGGTCTTCAGTCCGTTTTTGTGTCTACCATCAGTTGTGGGGACGGATTCCCAATGGCACACAATCCTGTCAATCAGATTTCGGATTGCTTCGGCCTTCTGGACATAGGTTCCCTTTTCGACAGCGTGCTTCACCTTGGCTTGTTGTTGTCGCAACAATTCGAGTTCGTCTTGAACCTGTTGCCACCATGCCAAGAAATCAGGAGCGGCGGTTGCAGTTTCAATCTCCCCACTCAACTTGCTGATTTGTTCGTTGTAGGTGTCGATGATGAACTGGTCTTTGTCCTTCATCGCCATCAATTCCAGCGTGAGCCGCATTCGTTCATCCATCTTCTGTTGAATAGCCGCTTGGTTCTGCTCCATGTCTTCCTTGACCATTTGGCAGTAAAGTTCCAAGAAGTTGCCATCTGTTGTGATGATGGGGTTCCGCTCGTCATCATAATCAATGACGACCTGAACACCGCCGACATCGTGGCTTCCTTCCTTCAGACGGTTTTCCAGAAAACTTTCGATTTCCAAAATGATGTAATCGAAATGGAGTTCCTTCATCCATTCGTCAGATGCCAGTCGTTCCAACAGTTTGTTGCTTTCAACAGCCTCGCCAAAAGTGTCAAGCCGATGGCCGATTCGTTTCAGATACTCCCCGATGAACCATTCTGCCTCTTTGAATGTCAGGTGCTTGTGTTCATGGCCCGGACATTTCACCCGGAAGTGTTTGCCCTGACTGTTCCCTGAAAGATACTGTCTGGTTTCTTCATCCCACCACAAACCACCCAACCACAATTTTTCGCTGCGGGGTGAACGCTTTGGAGTTGATGCCCGGCGTTGTTCCAATTTCATTTGCAGCCGCTCAAACAATTCAGGGTCAATGAATGGCTCGAAAACTTCGGTGTTGGGTAGGAACCATTTTTCTTTGTCGTTTTGACGCAATACACCCTTCTTGTCTTCATTCGTTTCAACGATTCGACCGCCTTCTTCAAAGTGGCGGAAATTTGATTGGCTGGTTCGATTCCATGCGGGCCTTCCCATGAGAACCGTGTTTTCCAAAAGTCCGTCAATGAATGCGGAATACCAATGTTCGGAATGAACTGGCTTGATGCCTTCATTATTCAATTGTTGGGCGATGCCGCATGTCTTCCAACCGGCATCGAACATTTCACAAATCCGCAGCAGAGTATCCACCCGTTCTTGTCGAATGCTCGGCGAATAAAACATCCGGTCTGACGAGTCCTTGGATGGTCGATGTCGAATTTCCTTGTCTGGCATAATGCCGTTGTCATCTTTGACAGTTTCATTGCCAAATCGTTCGGCTTCGATGTATTCACCCTTTTCATTCAAAATATACTTGATTCTCAAGTCCCAACCATCTTCGACCAATCGCCATTTTTCTGCTCCATCCTTCCCCATGCAGATGACATCAAACCCATAAACCAGATACTTTGAACCGACATATTCACCCAAGACAGCCCGTCGTCGTTTTCCAAACAACACCCGTTCGGCCTTGTCGATTTGCTCTTGTCGTGATTGGCTCGCACCGACCGTATTGACGATGACAGTCTCCATGTCA
>JANXOO010001447.1 GCA_025353525.1 Schlesneria sp.
CCGTCTGCCATGTCGTGTTGCCGTTAACCAGTTCGGCGTAAGTTCCGATGTCGATGTGACACGTCGCCAGTCGATCAGCATGAATCCCTGTTTCGACACCGATCAATTCATCGCCACGAACAACGAGTTGCCATTGTCCGCCGCCGTGGCCGACAATTTCGAGCCCCAGCAGCCGCTCATCTTCGTCACCGAGGACACCTCCACCCGCCTGATCAATCAGTGGCTGAAGCTGGCTTTCGGCGTCGAATTCAGGGTCGACCGGCTTCTTGCTAGGTGTTGGAAACCCGCTATCGATCGCAATTCGTGACAGTTTGACAAGAAGATCCCGATCGACGTGGGGACACGGCAAGTGAGGTGCCGCGAGTTCCGTGTTCGACGTATCGAAACCCGGATCCATCTTCCAGTACGAGTTGTAAACACGAATGTGTTCGTAGAACAGCATTTCGGATTCCGACGCCCCGTCAGGGCGCTCGCCCGCGCCACAAAACGTCGCTCCGTAAAAGCCGGCGGACTGTTCGAGAACGTCCCGGATCAATCGAACGGTCACGGGATGCTTCGGCGTTAAATGATAAGTCTTACCGTGCCACTTGGCATGCGTGATGACGTGAGCCATCACGGCGGATACCCAATCGACGGGAACCAGATACTTGGTTTCGTTTCCGGACAATGTCAACCGCGTTCGTTCGCCACCCACCAGCCCCGTCTCGTTTGTCGGCATCGACCGAACAATCGTGTGAACCAGTTGCAGTGCGGCATAGAAACCGTGGTATGTCGTCGTCATCCCGGTTTGGGAATCACCAATAATGATGCCAGGGCGGAAAACCGTCGGTTCGTCGAGGAAGTCTGCCTCACGTACCATCGTTTCCGATTGAAGTTTGCTGCATTCGTAATCGTTCGAGAATTCCTGGCCGACATCCAGTTCTGTTTCAAGAACCTTTCCCTGCCTCAGTCCGGCAACGTAAGCCGTGGACACATGATGGAACTTGCGAATGCCGATATTTCGGCAAAAGTCGAGTACGTTTCGCGTGCCGCCGATATTCGATCGCCAAGGCTCACCTTCCTGGCTTGTCGAATGAAATGTCAAACTGGCTGCATTCTGAATGACCGCCGAACAGTATTCAGCCGCCCAGCGAATGTTGACCGCATCAAGGCCCAGATCAGGCAGGGAAATATCACCTTCCAGAACGACCGGACGCGGCAATGGCCGACCTTCTTCCGCGTCCCAGGCGCACAGTGCGGCCTCGATTCGCTGTCGACCCGTCTGCTTGCGGTTGGGCCTGGCCAACACAGCAACGGGCACATCACGGCGAAGCAGATCACGCAGCAGGTAGTTGCCGAGAAGGCCAGTGGCCCCGGTCAACAAATGATAACTCATAGGAAAATTTTCCTCGGAGGAGACAAATGTCTCGCACCTCACGTGCGGGAATGGCATCGTCTGAATAAATACAAACTCAAAGTCTACCGAATTTGTTGCGAGCTTTTCAATCGACTTCACACTGAGAAAACCGTGTCCAACATCGGGTCGCCCAAAAAGCTTTGCTATTCCTTTCAATGGTCAGGGAGTGTCTGACCGCCCTACAGGGACGTATTGGCCGACGATCGAGCCAAAATCGAACGAATTCTGGCTGCGCCGGTCACGTTTGACCGTGGAAATGGCCAAAAAAAGGATAATCAAAGTGATTCCCCTTCCATCGCATCATTCCCATTTTTCGGTACAATCGGCGATTGCCGCTCAAGGCGGCCTGGCCGAGTCTCAAAAATCGGAAGGTGAATTTTCCGATCGAGCGCAAATTCCGAGATATCCACGTTCGGATCCGTGTCGTCCGAATGCTCGATTGGTGCGGGCTCGCGCTGCAATCCGACATTACGAATTCGGGACAGCCAATGCGTGGCGCGTTCTCCAAACACCCGATTCAGTGTTTTTTCGGCGTCTCGACGTTGCCCGGTGCCGAGATGCCTCCACAAGCGCCGTGAACTTTCAATTAATACCGG
>JANXOO010000244.1 GCA_025353525.1 Schlesneria sp.
CGCTGGCGATGCCAGTGAACCCTTCTGTTTCTGTCAGCGAAAACGTTGCTGTTGAGCAGGTCCGGGAATAAACCCGATTGGATCTGGAGCAAAAACGGCTGCGTTGGTGCGAATCAACGTGATGTCCGTGCAGTCAACCGCTTCTTCGCCAGTTCTGCTTCCCGGTGATCTCTCACCTGAACGCTAATCGTCGTCGTGGAATCCGTCTGAACAGGCGGGACCGACTTTTTGGAAATTGACGTTGCGGCTCAGGATTCTGTTTTGGTTCCAAAATTCCGTTGAACACCATTTTTTTTGAAAAGTCTCGCTGAAGAGTGGTCCGATTGACTCCGATCTTCTCTCCACCTTCGTTATACTTCGCCCCGCATCGATTCAGACGCTTGTGCAAAGTTGACTTTTGATGCCATTCCGACGAAAGTAGGAATCGTCGCATTGGCCCCATCGTCTAGAGGCCTAGGACATCGGATTTTCAGTCCGAGTACTGGGGTTCGAATCCCCATGGGGTCAATAACGTCCGAGTCCTCCGGGGCCCGGACGTTTTTTTTGGTCTGTGTTATTGATTGGGCACCTCTGACTTTTTGACCGGGCACTACTGTGGCGAAACCGACGCCTAAAAAAGTTCGAGTCGACTTCCGGAAAAACCGGCAGATCACTACTCGTCAAAACAATCTGACGCGACAGGTTCAGTCAGAAGCATCGGAAATCGAAACGACTCACCGGCAACAACGCGTTTCCGGCAAAGGAGCGTTGACCAGGCGTCGAACAGTCATGGGCGAAATGGGCGCCGACGACTCTGTGATACTTTCTGTGAACGAATCGGTCTGCTTGCGCGGCCGCGTACTTTCAGCAGTGGGATCAACACAATGCACGGTTCGTGCTGACGATGATCAACCCCAGGCGGGCAGGCATTTCGAGTGTACCGTGCGACGTGTCGTGCGGACTGTGGCCCGCAACGCAAGAAACGCCGTCGTGGCGGGCGACAAGGTCCTCTTCTTGCCCGGTGAAAACGAATGTGGGGTGATCGAGCGTGTTGAACCTCGCGATGGAATTCTGGCGCGCGGTCACCAGCACAAACAGCACATCCTGGTCGCCAATGTTTCGCAAGTGGCGATCGTTTCGTCCGCCAGCGAACCGCCCCTGAAACCTGCGTTAATCGACCGGTTTTTGGTGAGTTCTGCCAAAGGGAACGTCAAAGCGATCATTGTCATCAACAAATGCGATCTGATCGACGTGTCCGATCTGCAGCCGATGATTGGCCAGTACTCCCGGCTGGGCTATTCGGTCGTCCCCGCGAGCGTTCAAACGGGACTCGGAATTGCCTGGTTGCGGAGGCTGTTAAAAAATCAGCAGACGGTCTTCACGGGCCAAAGCGGCGTTGGCAAATCGTCACTGCTGAACTCCATTCAGCCGGGACTGGCCATCAAGACAGGCGATGTCAGCCGGATCACTCAGAAGGGACGGCACACGACCCGGTTTGCCCAGTTACGAGAACTCGATTTTGGTGGCTGGGTCGTCGACACACCCGGTATCCGGCAACTGGAACTGTGGGATGTTCACCCTGCAGAAATGGAGGCCTGGTTTATCGAGTTTCGACCGTTCGTTCCTCGATGCAAATTCCCGGATTGCTTGCATATGATCGAAGAGGGGTGTGCTGTCCGGGACGCCGTTCGGCAAGACCTGATCTCGCAGATTCGCTACGAGAGTTATCTCAGGCTCGTCATCGGCGACGATTGATCGACGATGCGACCGTTTTCCCGCAGGAGCGACACCTATGTGGTTGTGGATCGTTGGGGTCGCAACAGTCATTTCTGCTGTTGCTCTGACCGTCCTCGTTCGGCACAGACGCCATCGCGGCCGAACACTTATGGGACTCGCCGAACAGCGATCCGAATGGGTTCAGAAGCAACCGATAGAAATTGCCGCAACCACCGATCGGGAGGTGCTGGCACGAGTATTTGCACGTGATCGACTGATTCGGATCGACAATTTTCTCACCCCTTCCTTCTTGCAACGATTGCGAACGGAGGCGGAAGAAAACATTCCGCGCATGGTACCGAGCTACATCCCGACACATAAAAAAGGGAATACGCTGTCGTACGAGAATATCCATCGCTACGCCCACAGTTGTCTCGGTCTTTACCATTCAGCCGAATTGAAGGACCGGGTATCAGCGGTTGCGGGACTGAATGTCGCCCCGACTCCCGACCGTGATCAAAGTTCGCTGTCCGTCCTGTGCTACAAGGAAGCCGGCGACCACATTAACTGGCACTACGACCACAACTTCTACCGGGGTCGTCACTTCACGGTCTTATTGTCGCTCGCAAACCAGTCATCCTCCGGAGGCGTTTCTCAAGGCCAATTGATGAAACGAACACCATTGGGAGACGAGTCCATAGACACGTCTCCCAATGTGCTCGTCATATTTGAAGGAGCGAAAGTATTGCACAAAGCCAGCCCGACGGCCGAAGGCGATCTGCGAATTATGCTCAGCATGACTTTTTGCGCCGATACTCGAACGAGCTGGCCGAAAGAATTCGCAAGGCGAGTTAAAGATACGGCATTTTACGGAATACGAGCATTATGGGACTGAATCCGCCGCAAAAGTTCGCAACCCGTTCCACTCTTCCGTCGACTTCCGCTCGCTCTTTCAGGTCACCTCAGCGAATGCCTGATCCTGGTCGTGGAACCCGATCGGATACGAATTCATTGTTCTCAAGAATGAAGCAGTCTTCCAGGAATTATTGAGTCGATGGTCGGGAGACTGCCCCTACCTGGCCCGGTTGAAATCGATAAAGCCCTTCTCGACATCCACTTGAAACAACCTGACGCGTAATCGGTGGCCGACATCGACATTGTCGCGCCCACTCGCCAACCTGCCTTCAATCGGAGGTTGGAAAATACGCACCCATGTCCCTTTGTCAGAAGCACCGGTGACAATCGCGTCGAAGGTCTCGCCAATCCTTGATTCAAGTAACAGGGCGGCTGCGGACTTTCGAACCTGTCGTTCGACTTTTTTCGCCGCGTCTTCGGCCTGGGTACAGTGCAGCGCTAACGAGACAAGGTCGTCATATTCATAGGGTGACGCTTGTCCGTTCATTGTTGCTTTTAACAGCCGTTGCGTAATCACGTCGGGGTATCGACGATTGGGGGCGGTGGAATGCGCATAGTCTCCGACGGCAAGGCCAAAGTGACCAGCGACTCCGTCCGTCGCACGCAAAGCAACGTATTCACCAGGTCCAAGCAGTTTGACGACACTTAACGACAGGTCAGGAAAGCGTAACGGGTCGGCACTTTTTGCGGAGACGAGGAATTCTTCCAATGCGACGGAGTTGGGTTCCCTGGGCAACGTCGAACCCCGTTCAGCAGCCAGTTCGACGATTCGATTCCATCGCTTCGGCTTGCTGACGACACGCCGTAACGACGGACAATTGTGAGACGAGAGGTATCGCGCCACAACTCCATTAGCGGCAATCATGAAGTTTGCAATCAGTTCTTTTCCGCGGTTTTGCCGATCGGCCTCCAATCGTTTCAATTCGTGCCCTTCGAAGACCGGACGAGTCTGAATGGTTTCCAGTTCGAGAGCACCGTGTGCGCGCCGGACTGCGCCAATCGTCTGCGCCACACGGTCCTGCAATCGGAGGTTTTCCTCGAGGCCGATCACCGTGCCAACAATCTGCGGCATTGATCCTGTCCCCTCAAGCCACGCTGCAACACTGTTGTAAGCCAGTTTGGCGTGGTTGCGCACGGCTGCGCGATAGATGTCCGATGCCTTTAACGAGCCACTAATGTCGAAAACCATTTCAACGACAACAGAAAGCCTGTCCGATTCAAAGTTAAGTGATGTCAGATCGGTAGAAAGTTTCTCTGGTAACATCGGAAACGTTTGAGCAACAGTATAAACCGAGGTCGTGTTTTCCATTGCATGATTGTCGAGTGCTGAAGATCGCCGAACGATGCTGTCGACATCCGCGATTGCAATCAGAATCTTTACGCTGTCCGTGGACAGTGATTCAGCAAACGTCAGCTGATCCAAATCGCGAGAATCATCGTTGTCAATGGAACACCATGCGAGATTTCGCAAATCGCGACTTGATGCTTCTGCCAAATCAGCTGGCCCATGAATCTCATTAAGCTCTGATATGGCGAGGATCGGAAAATCCGGAACGAGTCCCTTTTCAACCATCATGCGACGGGCAATTCTCTGCAGAACGAAACGGTGTTGTTCACCCACGATGCGAGCGTTCATACGAACACCTTGAATAAACGGCTCATTCCTGAAACCCCCGAAAAGATCGCGTATGCAAGCATAGCGGTGCCGCTTGCTCCGAATCCAAAAACACGCCGGGATACCTGGCGGCCTCTTGTGCCATTTACACTGCTGCCTGAAGAAACGGAGCAGATACGACGTTCCGCGATTTTACCAGGTTTCATCCTTCACGCGATAGCAGGGCAACATGCAAATTTGATGGCTGTACCATGTCTTAACGGACTCGATAGAGAATCGATGCTCGCAACGCATTCAGAATCGATACAACATCAATTATTTCCTGTGTGATTGCACCTGCGACGGGGGGCAAAAATCCGACAGTGGGAGAATTAAAAGGGGACAGGTCCATTTATTCGGGCAATGTGCCGTTTCCTGGGCGTCCTCGCGATCGAAGCGTTGATTCGATCGCGAGCTCCTTCGCCGTGTTGGCAATCCATTCCGCTCCCCCCAAACGGTTGGGCTCGCTTCCCACAGCGTCGAAGCGCCTCCAATTCAGCCTCGGTTTGAGGTGCGTTGACATATTCCAGCCATCGTCTTCGGAGCGGAACGAAAATCCTGGCGAGCCGAGCGGCGTAAGCCCTCGGCCCGAATAGTAAATAAGTCCGAGGGCTTACGCCGCTCGGC
>JANXOO010000245.1 GCA_025353525.1 Schlesneria sp.
TGCCCCAAGCTGGTCTGTTTTGGACATTCAGGCCGCAAGACCACTGTTTTGCCCGTGAATTGACTCCGCGCTCATCCCGATAAATGCAGAATCCGCCCGTCGCAATCATTGCGGCCGGCATACCCCGGTCAATTGAAAGGACGATCAGCCCGGCGCTGTGCGAATCCCGTTCGTCGTTAATCCAGCGGAGAGCCGATTTCGATTCCATGACAATCGCATCATCACGAACAGGCGAGACTTCGATCCGTCGGGCCATGCGATCCATCACGGAGCGCAGTTTGGCTGATTCAGAATTCTCGTCCGTTGATGCTGTGTCCTGGGCGATCGCCGGGCAATTCAGTAGCAGCAGCATGGACGATAACAGGGGAAAAACGATTTTCATGTTGTGACTCCAATTGCGTTCGCGCAACACAATACACCGCGAAGGCAGACAGAAAAGACGCAATGTCTACAATACGTTACGTGCGGAGAAAAACGAAGGCAAGGGGATTTTTCCGAGATTGAATTCCTGATCGCACAAAATCGCTTTTGTGGCTGAAAAGAATACGATCAATGCAACCCAATCCGGGTTCCACCGGTGTGAAGACCGGCTGATTGAAGTTTCGGCCGCCGATGTTCGACCAGACGTTACGTAGCTGCTACTGGAACGTACCCCAGACATCCGTGAAAGTGTTCTTCGACGTCCCGCTGATCGGCGAGGGCTTCGAGGATCTCGCGCGAGCCCTGGGCCTCTCTTCTTGAGTTTTCGTTGCGGACGATTCGAGGGTTGCTTACGATTCGCCATTCTTGGCTTCTCCGATGTCCTGTTTTTGTCAAACACTCACAGCATCGCCGAAAGCCATTGTTTTTACGAGGACGTTTTTATGATCGCAACTACGCCCTGGAGTGCAGTAAGGCGACCGGCAGTGGAAAGTCTACTGGCTGAAAAACGGGGACCCCGGCGCGCCGGGGGTCTTCCTGGTGGCTGTCCCCCTTTTTCAGCGACTGGTATTTCCGTTCCTGCCAGTTGCCCGAAAGATGAGACATTGGCTGAAATCAGCCCTTGGACGGGATGCCAGATACTGAAGGAAGTTCCAGCGATCACTGAGGAAAACCGGTTTTCGATGAATGCGTCATTCTACGACGCGAGGCGAATAATTCTTACATGAATACACTCTGGAACTCCCAACTTGGTACGCGTCAACTCACTCCGGAAATGATGGATGCAACAGACATTCACGAAAATCAACATCGATCCGCACTTCGAGGCCTGGGGCGTGTCAACGCCATATGCTTGACTCATCGGTCCCTTTGGAATCCGATCCACCGCATGGCTCTGCGACACGCACCTGCCCCCCTGCGAGTGCTGGACGTGGCCTGTGGCGGAGGCGATGTTGCAGTACGGATGGCACTGACCGCTCGACGATTGCGACTTCCAATCTCGATTGATGGCTGTGACAAGAGTTCTATGGCGATCACCGTCGCTCAAGAACGAGCCAACGTTTCTGGCGTGTCGTGCCAATTCTTTCCATTTGACGTTACGAGTAATGATTGGCCCGAAGGCTACGATGTGATCATGACATCGTTATTTCTGCACCATTTGCCGACCGAGACCGCCGTCCAGACGTTAAAATCGATGTCGCAAGCACCGCGAAAGATGGTGTTGGTGAACGACCTTGTGCGTAGTCGAATGGGCTATCTCTATGCACGTTTCGGTGGATACTTGTTGTCGCGTTCGCCGATCGTGCATTCCGATGGTCCCACATCGGTGGCAGGAGCATTCACTCGAGAGGAATTATCAGAATTGGGCCGTCGCGCCGGTCTTCGAGGCGCAACCGTGAAACTCATTTGGCCCGAGCGTATGCTGTTAGAATGGAGTCGACCATGAATCTTGTGGCGACGCTTTCGGTTTCCCAGGCAATTCGCCTTCAATGGGATATTGTCGTTATTGGAGCGGGTCCGGCGGGGTCGATTGCGGCGCGGGAATTGGCTCGATACGGACATCGAGTGCTGTTGGTCGATAGACGCGCATTCCCCCGCAGGAAGGTTTGTGGAGCTTGCCTGAACGCGTCCGCGCTGCGGGTTCTCACGCAATTAGAACTGACCGCGGTCGTTGATTCGATCGGTGGACACGCGATCAACCGATTTACGTTTCGTCACCCGAATGGATTCGTCAGCCTTGCCCTGGCTGGCGGTCGAGCGGTTTCGCGAGACGCCCTGGATGCTGCTCTGGTGACTGCGGCGATCGAAGCCGGGGTCGATTTTCTTCCCGAAGTGGCCGCGTCGCTGGGCGCGAAGCGGGGTGAGGGTCATGAAGTTCGTCTGGTGCATGCCGATCACGCACGAACATTGACTTCTAAAGCAATCATTGTTGCCACGGGACTTGGTGGTATCAAAACGGAGGAACCTACGGGATGGACGACCGAAATCAGCAAATCGTCGCGAATCGGAACTGGATGCGTCATAGATGACGCAACTTCCCATTATGCCCCAGGAACGATTTGGATGGCGGCGGGCCGATTCGGATATGTTGGACTCGTTCGAGTCGAAGGGGGGCGATTGAATGTGGCCTCGGCCATTGATCGAACCGCATTGAGAAGTTACGGTTCGCCGGGTCAGGCCGCCATTCGATTGCTCCTGGAAGCAGGTTTTGAGATCCCGTCTGGATTAGTACATGCGGACTGGCAAGGGACAGTGGCATTGACTCGCCGCACGACTCCTGTCGCAACTCGTCGCACATTCCTGATCGGCGACGCTGCCGGATACGTGGAGCCGTTCACTGGAGAGGGGATGACGTGGGCCATCCAGGCGGGGCAGCGCGTCGTACGCTGGGTCAACCAGTCCTTGAACGACGACAATGTGTCGTCTGCCGCGACCGCGGGGTGGTGTCAGGAGTATCGTCGGCATATTCACAATCGACAAAGATTCTGCCGATTTGCGTCCAGCGTCATCCGCTCGCCGTTACTGATGAAGCTCGGAACCGAAACACTCAATCGCAGTCCCTGGTTGGCAAAGTTTGTGTTAGAGCGAATAGAAACAAGAAATCATGATTACCAAAGACTTCATGGCGAAGTTGATTTGAATTGAGTTCGAATTCAGGACACTCTGAAATGACCTCAGAATCGAAGGATTTGCCATACGAACCAGCCAAACGACCTGCCAGCGCACATTTCTTGTGCGGCTGGCCCCTGCTGATGGTTGCATGGGCGGAGCGATCGGTGGTGGTCTGGGAGGGGCGGCTTACGCGATCAATCTGTCGATTTACAAGTCGAAAATGCATCTCGTGGCTAAAATCATGCTGAATTTGCTGGTGGGGAGGGCGGCGTTCGGAATTTGGCTTGCGGTTGCCATAGGAATTCAATACGCGATGAAACGCTGAATTCCTTTTATGAACCACGCCAGCCAGAAAAAACTTTGCTCGTGGCTGTTCGCTTGAGCAAAAACTGCTACGATAGACAATCTGCGATCATCGCGGGATCGTTTTTTTGAGAGAGAAGGTTTTCCCACTCTGTGGGTTTGTTTCAACGAGATTGTTACTGATTGAGGGTCGTTGTCGATGTCGAAAGAAGAATTGAAGAAAATTGATGTCAAAGTCGCTCTGGCAGCAAAATACGAGCGTCTCGCGTCCGTCGCTGGAAGCAAGCCAAAACTGCAAGCGTTCAGGTTCCATGCCAACCGCTTTCGAAATCAGGCGAAAGCCATGCGCCAAAAGCTGGGAATCAAGTAGCCTCGAACCGATTTGATTTTTGTCAGATGCGTAAAAAAAGCCCCGCCAGGATCTGGCGAGGCTTTTTTTGTTGAGGCAGTTCCCGGCTGATTCTCGTCAATTTGTTAAATCCGGACGCCTTTTGGCATCCGGCATCCG
>JANXOO010000270.1 GCA_025353525.1 Schlesneria sp.
GACGGAAAATTGAGACCAGGTTTGTTCGTTCGCGTATTGATTCCGGACGGTGGACCTCGCGAGTGCCTGACGGTGCCGCAATCGTCGGTGACATCCAATGACGGGCGAACATTTGTATTTGTAGAAGTCGGACCACGTGAATACGACATTCGCAACGTCACGACAGGGCTGAGCGTCGATCCCTGGATCGAAATCAGGTCGGGCTTGCAACCTGGCGACCGGATCGTGACCTCGGGCGTCGCAATCCTGAAAGCCGTACTTCTGCTGGTACCGGATGAATAATCGGTCCTCTGCTCGAACGTTTTTGTCCCTGAGGTGACTACATGGCAAGCGTTAGCTTGAGCGGAGCTGTTACCGGAATAGACTCTGGAGCGCATGTCAGTATCCAGGAAAACGGTTCTGCGATCGGCGGTGGCACCACGTCCGGCAATTCCTGGAGTGGTACAGGTGAACTGTCCGGTGCGGGAAACCATGCGCTCACCATTCTTGTCACCGGAACGGATACCGTTGCCGGAACGACCACAACGGCCAGCACGACGATTACCGTCACAGTTTCAGGCACTCCGCCCGCAATTAATTATTCTTCAACATTCCCGAGCAGCTATGTCGCTGTCGCAGCAAACGGTGTGATAACCGTCACTGACGCCAATGGACTCGAAGCAGTTGCTGATGCAGGAGGTATCACGCTCGGCGTGCAAGCGAACGATGGCGCAAGAAACGTGCAAAATCAATTTGTGCTCTTGCTTTGGCGTCTTCGGAAACGTCCAATCTTCAATTTGGATGCAAGACAATCAAGGGAATGTCTTTCAGCCAACGACTGCTGCAGGCCTGCTTGCGGACATGCAGCAAATTAAAGCCGCCGGAGACAAGGTCACGCTTCTCATCATCAAGGGCCACGCGAGTGGCGATGGGATTCAAGTTGGAACGGGTTCTGACTGGTTGACTTGTGAGTCTGGCGTAATTCATCTTATGGATACGGACGTCACAGCATTATTGAAAAGCATCACAGATGGATCATCCACGATTAGGCTTCGAGGATGCTTCTCTCACGCATTAGCAAAAAGAATGGAGGATGCTGGCGTCGGAGGGCACGTTTACGGTGCTGTGCGCTTTGTAATTGGCATCCCTGGCACAGCATGGGGAATGGGTGTCTACCAATAATTTCGTGATTGCGGTAAATTGCGGTTGGAGTTATCCAATTCCAACCGCAATTCTGCACAAGGAAGGCCACATGGTAATATTGCATGCAGTAACACTCTTGATCGTTGGGTTTTCCCCTCTGATCGTTTGGCGGATTGGAAAGTCGGTGCGAAAAGGCGCACCTCCATCGTTCATCAGAAATCTGGCCTATGCAGTGCCTTTCTTGATTATCGGCGGCATTTTCTCGAGCGTACTGTCAACCAATGGTGCGCCCCTCTCAGAATGGGCGATACCTACATTCGTGGTCCTTGCGGCTGCCTTCATTGCCCCCACGACATCGTCAATTCGGGTGTTTGCGGCGGTCGTGTTTTTCATTTGTATTGGCTTGTGCATCGAGGGTATTACCCTGCGGAATTCCGGCTACACGTCCAATCCCGCGATGACTGCCAGTTCAAGTGCTGCGCGTTCAAAAACAATCTTGAGTTCCGTCCGCTCCAAAATTGAAAAGCAGGAAATGCATCTCCTCAATGGGCCAGTCCTTCTCAAAGAATTGGTCGATCAGGAGGTTCCAACGATCGAGAGCCTGCATGTTACCATCGAGTGGCATACCCCGATCACCGGACTCTTTAGAATTGTGCCCCAGCAGCAAGAAATCTGGATCATGGGTCTGGAAGGAACGGTTCCTCGACTCGAGGCAAAACCCATTCAAACAGCCCAATCGAAGTCATGAGTGTTGATGTTTCGAGGCTCCTGCATGTCAGTTCACCGGAAAAGAAAAGGGGCGCAGGCGACGAGAGAAAATCAAAGGGGTCAGGGTGCGCCAGCACAAGCCGGAGGATTGTAGCGAATGAAAGTTTCGGACAAGGTAAGACCTGGTGGTTTGTCAGGTTTGAAATTTAGGGTTGCGTCGATTTAGGAAATCGGCGCTAATTTGGCTGACAAAACTCAATCCAGGGAGGGATTTGCGATGAGCGAGAAGAAGTATATCGTTCGTTTGACCGACGCGGAACGCAAGATTTGTGCGGAGGTGATTCACAAACTTAAGGGGACGGGCCAGAGAGTTCGCCGTGCTCAAATGTTGC
>JANXOO010000322.1 GCA_025353525.1 Schlesneria sp.
GCGGCATCGAGTATCTGCAATTCCATAACGTCAATCGTTTGCAACCCGCGATCGGTATTCTGAGTATCCTCGCGTTGACGCTATTGGCCTTGCGCGATGCCGGACGCAATCCCCACGCGCACACCCGCTTGGCGAGCGAACGAATCGACGACGAGTATATTGAAGTCCTCTCATTGTGGCGTCATCGCGAATCTCGACCCAATTGGACTCAACACGAATTCTACATGGCATTGGCCCGTTTGGGGGAGGCACTCGGGTCGCAAGACCGGTCCACCGCCGGGATGGATCGTGCTCTGGCGTGGCTGGGAAAAATTACAACTTATGATCGACGGAGCGAGAGTCGCGGCGCTCCGGCATCAACTCCAATTAAATAAAGTCGCAAAAAAATGTGCCTAAGAAATGTGCCAAGAAGTCAGCCCGAGCCTCCCTGGAGAGCGACAGCGATTCCATTGACAAATCCGCTGACGCCATTAAATATGCCCGGCGCAGCCCTTGCCAGTTGCACGACATTATATACATTGATTGCCTGCCCTTCGACATAGCCGAAGAACTGAACGCTTCGAAGAAACACATCGCAGCACAACAAGACCGACGTCAGGCATTTGAGGATGTCGGCTGGGCGATCCTCAACTCCAAAGAATTCCTGTTTCAGCACTGATTTCAGGTCGACTTACGATGCCTGTCCCCGTTTTTGCAGCCGCAAATTTCCCGCTGGTCGCCTTACGATGCCTGTCGCATTCGAAGCATCGGCTTTTCCAGGGTGACAACGGTATTCGCGGGGACGCTTTCGTAGACCGAAGCGCCGGCCCCGATCACTGAATTCTTTCCGATCGTTGTTGTCCCGCCCAGTACGGTCGCATTGGCGTAAACGACTACGTGATCTTCGATCGTGGGGTGCCGTTTCAGCGTGCGAATCAGGTTCCCCTGCTCGTCCTTGGCAAAACTGAGTGCCCCCAGAGTGACCCCCTGATACAGTTTGACGTGGCTGGAAATCTCGCACGTCGCTCCGATGACGACACCCGTACCATGATCGATGAAAAATGAAGGACCAATCGTGGCACCCGGATGAATGTCGATGCCGGTTTTTCCGTGAGACCACTCTGAAATCATCCGTGGAATCAGCGGGATCTGAAGTCGGAAAAGTTCATGGGCCAACCGATAGATCGTGATCGCCTCGAGACCCGGATAGCAAAAAATGATTTCGTCGAGTCCCCCGGCAGCGGGATCTCCGTCATAGGCTGCCTGAACGTCCGTCGCCAGCAGTCGGCGGATCGACGGCAGCGTCGACAGAAACTCGATGGCCTTCTCCTGGCCGATGGCTTCAAAATCGGGTTGGACATCGTCGCACGTCAGTTGGTTTTTGCGCCGGTAATCGTGCCGCAACGCACGCGCAAATTGTTGCGTCAGGCGGTCGTGCAGGCTGTCGATCAGGTCACCGATGTGATAGGTGACGTTGCCCAGATGCAGATTCTGCCGCTTGCGATAGCCGGGATAGATGATTTCTTTCAGGTCTTCGGCAATCTCGACGACTGCGTCGGCGCTGGGAAGCGGGCAATGGCCCAGGTGATTGATCGTTTCAATCTCCTGGTACGTATCGACGATGCGATCGGTTAACTCGGGAAGGCGTTCCTTGAGTCGAATATCTGTGGCCATCAGCCATTCCTTGTTTATTGCGAAGCGGCGAGTGTTCGGTTCAGGCAAATTGTACCGGCCAGCCGTTTCAGACGATCCATCACTCTCTGGAATCGACGGAAGAATCGGCATCGGTTCACCGAATCCTGTGCCAGACAAGAATCCGTTGGCTCGCGGGACTGCCATCCCCCCAACGACCGGAAAATCTTCTCCAGTTTACAGAGTATATCGGTATTGGACGTCGGGAACTCTGAAAAAGCGGCCTTGGCAGCGACGCAAGCATCGCAAACTTTGACGGCATCCGGTCGATTTCTGTGTTCGAGTTTGCCGACACGACGATAGCGACGGAGGTTGACCTGTTTTGGTGCGATGTACTCCCTCGCTGACGCTTCGGATTGCTTGCAATGATCGCGTCGGAATCACAAATGGATCAAAGTCCTCAAAACGAATTTGTTGACCCATCGGCCTTTATGGCCGATTCTTTGGGACCGATTGCCGACACAGGTGCTTTGCCAATCCAGTATTGGCAGGAAACCCGCCGTCCGTTCTGCAACCTGATTTTTCTGCTGCCAATGCTGTTCGTCTATGAAATCGGCGTATCGCTGGGAAGCGGCACGCGCGGGGAATCCATTCGCAACGGTGCCGATGCCTGGATGCGATTATGGTTGCAACGAGCAGGCGTCGAGATGGTATGGATTCTACCGTGGCTGCTGGTCGGCATTTTGATTGCCTGGCACGTGCGGTCGCGTCAGCCGTGGACAATGAAATGGGATACACTCGGCGGCATGGCGGCTGAAAGCCTGATGTACGCATTCATCCTGATCATGCTGGGTCAATTGACCGACTACGGGTTTCGGCATGCCGGTCGAAGCCCACTGCAATTGGAAGCAAATTCCGTTTCCACAGCGCTGCTGGTCAGGGTCGTGACGTTTATGGGAGCGGGAATCTATGAAGAATTCCTGTTTCGACTGTGTTTTTTACCACTCGCCTACGCGGCATTCCGAAGTGTGATGGTGCCACGCGGCTGGGCCATCACTGGCACGATCGTGTCCAGCAGCATCATTTTTTCGCTGGCGCACTATCTTGGCCCGACATCGGACGGACAGGCTCTCGCGATGTTGACCGACGCCGTCGTACGCGTTCAGTCGAGTCGCGAATTATGGTTCGGCTTCGTGTTCAGAACGTTGGCCGGAATGTTCTTCGCCGCGCTGTATTTCTTGCGCGGGTTTGGTATCACCGTCGGAGCTCACGCGGCATACGATGTCTTCGTTGGTGTCATTCTGATCAACGAAATCTGACACGGCCAACCGTGAGCGGCTTTGTTGCATCCAGCAACATTGCGGTGAAACCGGAGAGCAGCAAGGCGCCGCAACAAAACGAAAAGAGAGTATCCCAATCGCCGTGCGTCGGGTTTTCTCCGAGAATTCTGTTGTAGATCAGTGGCGCTACAGCAGCGCCGAGGTTACCCCACATATTGCTCCACCCAAGGATCGAACCGGTGTATTTCCCGCCGACATCCTGCGCGTACGACCAGATCGCGGCAATTCCAAGGTCTGTCGAGAGCGAGGCGACGCACAAGCCGACAATGTATAACCATGGGAGCCACCAGTTTTCGGGGTCAGGCGTAAAGATCGCTGACAGGCCGAGGCACATTGCGTAACCGCTGGCTGCGGTGAACCGCGAGAGCGCCAGCGGCAACAAACGGCCGCGTTTCAATCCAAGCTTTCGTACGGCCCAATCGGTCGCACGGCCCCCGGCAAACAGGCCGGCAATTCCAAGTGCACTCGGGATCGCTGTCATCGTTCCTCGGGTGACCAGTGGGACACCGTGAACATCGGCGAGGTAATCCGGCAGCGATGTCACGACAAACAGCCACCCGATATTTGTCAGAAATTGCGTAAGACTGTTCCCCCACAAACTGGCACTCGTCAGGAATGCCCGCCAAGGGAACGGAGGGCGATCCGGTTCAAGCGATTTCGCGGCTCGCGAGGCCTCATCCTCGATGAACGCACGTTCTGCGTTGTTGCTCCACGAATGTTTCGCAGGACTGATGCGAGCAATAACCCAGAACATCAGCGCGACGACCAACCCGGCGATCCCGTAGACGATCAT
>JANXOO010001457.1 GCA_025353525.1 Schlesneria sp.
CCTCGCCCCTGAATTGCAATTGACCGGATTCGATCAACGTTTACTCGCCGCGGTTGAAGAACGCTGTACCGCGAAGAATACTCCGTAGGCTGTCGGCATTTGGCTCGAAAAGCGAATTTCAAAGGTTGATCTCGTCGGACACGATCGGATTTCCGTTTCCGAAGCCCGAGATATCCCACAACTTCACCGTTTTGTCGTCGCAACCGGTTGCCAGATGAGTGCTGTCAGGCGCAAATAGAACGTACCGGACGGTTCCTTCCTGCGACAACTTCAAAATCTCGCCACCGCTGGCAAAATCCCACAATCGAATTGTTCGATCCGAGGAGCCTGTCGCAATCAAATTGCCTTTTTGTGAAAAGGCAATCGTCTCGACTTTGTTGCGGTGACCGCGCAACGTATGCGAAAAACTTCCTGTTGTCGCATCGTAGATCCTGGACGTATTGTCGCTGCTGGCACAGGCAATCCATTTCCCGTCGGGCGAGTAAACCGCCTGCTGAATGGCTCCGGCGTGCCCCTTCAACTGATGGATGACCTCGCCGCTTTCGATGTCCCATACACGAGCGGTTCGGTCGGAGCTGCCGCTGAGCAACCGCTTGCCGTCGGGAGAAAACGCAATCGAAAAAACGAAATCGCCATGGCCGACAAACGTTCTGATTTCCTTGTTGGTCGAGGCATCCCACAGTTTCAGATCGCGATCCAGCGATGCCGTGGCAAATTGCTTTCCGTTGGGCGACCATGCGATCGCGTGAATTTTCGCCCGATGCCCGCGAATTTCTTTCAATTGTTTGCCGTTTTGGATCTCGATCATCCGCAAGAAATTATCGGCAAAATTCCCGATCGCGATACGAGTCTCGTCATTCGAGAACGCGACGGCGGGCAGCCCGAATTTGAATTCGTCACTTTTCCACTTTCGCTCGCGTTTGACGGCATCCCACAATTGCAGGCAACCTGCCACCCGGTAGGCGCCTGTCCCGACAGCGAGCAACTTGCCATCCTTGCTGAATGCCATACTGCAAATGGGCTGCTCCATGTTCAAGACAACCGGACTCATGGCCGACGCCGGGTCGCCCGTTTTCAATTCGGTTTTCTTCTCTGAATCGACGGATGTCCCGGTGACGACGGCGACGATGGCGGTTGCCGCTTTCCAGCGTCGAAGTGACTTGTCGACACTTCCGGCAACAATCTCCATCGCCCCTGGTGCGAAAGCGACGGCCGTAATGGCCTCGGTCGGACCACGAAGTGTTGCCCGTTCTTTTCCATCGCTCGGGTCGTACAATTTCACCGTCCCGTCGAATGCTCCCGCGGCCAGTGTTCGCCCCCCCGGAGAAAAAGCCACGCACCAGAACATCACTCCTTCGGCACCCGACAGGGATACTCGTTCCGTCCAATCCGCCGTTTTCCACAGTTTCACAGTCGCATCTTCACTCGCCGTTGCGACCGTTGCACCATCGGGCGAGATTGCGACCGCCCGGACGGCCGCGGAGTGCCCTTTGAGTGTGCTGACAGGTTTGAGATCAGTCAGGCTCCAGACGATGGCCGTTCGATCGGCGCTCCCCGAGATCAACAAAAGTCCGTCAGCCGTAAACGCGACGGAACGAACGCCGGCGGTATGCCCGGACAATGTGGCGATTTCTTTTGATTCGGCGATATTCCAGACCTTGATGGATTTGTCATAACCACCAGACGCGAGCTTCGTCCCGTCAGGTGAAAACGCCACCGAGAAGACCCAATTTGTATGCCCGGCAAGCTCGGTCACCAGCTCACCCGTCGCGACATTCCAGACCTTGATACTTTTATCAAAACTTCCGGCAGCGATCCGCTGGCTGTCGGGGCTGAACGCGACGCAGGCGGCAACATCGCTGAACGCGTCCAGTTCCCTGGCCACTTTTCCATCGGCAGCGTTGCGAATCGAAATCCGACCGTCTTCACGAGCCAACGCGATCCATTTGCCATCCCGCGAATAAGCCAGCGACTGAACGGCCTCGGGCTCCGGCGAGTCCCCCGCAGGAGGCGTCATTGGTGTCGTCGCAGTGGGATTGCCGTCGTCGTCCGATGCGACCATCGCTTGCGCCGATTTGTCGAGTTTCGCTTTTTCTGACTTCTTTTCGACATCCCACAGGCGGGCCGACCCATCCCGCTCGATCGACACCAGCCACGCCCCGTCGGGCGACATCGTAACAAACTTGGCACCGGCATTTTCTCCACCAAGGTCGGCGAGCAGTTCCCGTTTTTCGCCATCCCAGATTTTTAATTCACGATCATTCGATGTCACAAGCCGCTTGTGATCAGCCGAAGTTGAAACGGACCGAATCCCTTTTTTGTGTCCTTTAAGGACTGCGGATTCGGCGCCCGTCTCGACATCCCAAAGGCGAATCGTGGCATCCCATCCAACGGACATCAGCACCGAGGCATCGGTCGAAAATGCGGCCGCCTCAATCAACTCTTTGTGACCCTTCAATGTCTTGTCCGTTTTCCCTGTGACAGCATCGACGATCACCAGGCCGTCGCGATCGCCGGACGGGACGCCCGCCGCAAGAAGCCGCCCCGATTTGGTGAACCCGAGTGCGAACTGCCTGGATATTTCTGGCTCAAATGTTTTCACGAACTTCTTTTCAGTGATGTTCCAGACCCGAATCGATTTGTCGATCGTACTTCCCAAAACCAGTTGCGAACCGTCATTCGACCAGATCATCGCATTCGTACGCGCGGCGGGACCTGGCAAGGTTTGGGCGATGGCACCCGTGGACGTATCAATCAGACGGATACCGGCCTGCGGGCCATTGGGGCCAACAGCAAGCCACTTTCCATCGGGCGAAAACGAGACGACCGGGATTCGTCCTTGCTGTTCAAAGTGAATTCCGGGTTTCGGATCAGCGACATCCCAAAACGTGACCTCGCCCCTGGAATCGGTGCCATCGGGGACCGAGACCGTGGCAACCCGTTTGCTATCGGGAGAGAAAATCGCAAATCCCCATCCGGTTGGTGAAGCAGGCGCGGGTCGTCGTCCTGACGGATCGGCTTGCTGGGGTCGCGCGTTATCGATGTATTCGATCGGCTCGATCGGCGGAGGTTGCGTCGGGGGGGCATCATCGGCCGCGGCGAACGAACCGATCGCCAGCAATACCAGTCCGGTAATCCCTGTGACACTGTCGAACCGCCCTCGGCTGTTCATATTCGGCGCTTCCTGGTGAATGCTCGCGTTAGTTCCGGCGTCTGCCTTTCTACCGCAACTCGCTGACAAGCAGAAATCCCGGCTCACTACTGCAGACGTGATGTCTGTGAATTATGTCGGCGAATCGCACGGACTTCCAGAGTG
The DNA here is from genome assembly GCA_025353525.1 of Schlesneria sp. GTDB lineage: Bacteria > Planctomycetota > Planctomycetia > Planctomycetales > Planctomycetaceae > Schlesneria. The sequence continues at coordinate 3,317 of JANXOO010001457.1, forward strand.
AGATTGAGTTTTCTGCAGCCCACTACCCGGCTGGCCTGCAAAATCAGGATCACATTGAATCTGTCATGAGCTTTTTTTGGCGCTGCAAGCGTAGAAACGCGAAATCCTGAATCCGGGCACTGGTCTGGCCCCGGGACAATCGAAATCACGAGGAACCAACGTGGTG
>JANXOO010000429.1 GCA_025353525.1 Schlesneria sp.
GAACCCGCAGATTCTGCGGGTTCTTTTTGAGTCTTTTTCGCCGATTGTCATGAATACGGCAGTGCGACGAAGGAATGTCAACTGACAAACACTATCTGATCAGGTCAACGGTATCTTGCAGCATCGTGTTGGCCGTTGTGAAGGCCTTGGCGTTGATCTGATAACCACGTTGCGCAGAAATCAGGTTGGTAAATTCCGTCGACACGTCGACGTTCGAACTTTCCAAAGCGCCACTTTCGATAGTTCCGTTGCTACCGACTCCCGGGGCTGAAATCGTTGGCAAACCGGTGTTAACCGTGGACTGTAACAGATTGCTGCCGATCTGAAGCAGGCTTCCCGGGTTGTCAAAGGTTGCGAGAGCGATCTGAGCAATCGCCAGTGTTTTTCCATTATTGAACTGTCCGTTCACGATTCCGTTACTCGAGATCGATTCGCTGATCAGTGTTCCCGTCCCGTAACCGTCTTGCTGAGCGATGCTGACGGACGAACTGCCCGTCGAATTTCCGGCCTGCGAGATTCCATTAAATCCTCCCGCTGTTCCAAACGACAGTTTAATTGTCTGGGCGGCTCCGTAGCCCGCTAAACCGTTCAGTTGAAAGGTAATACTGTCGTCGCCATTGGCTCCTCGAGTGGTTTCGACCATTTTGCCGAATGTGAGCCCGCCCGCGTTGCCCGGTGCATCGGCCAATTTGAGCGAGAGTCCCGATTGCCCGTTGAATTTCGCTTGCAATTGAATATTACCCGACGGGTCGATCGAAGCGACGGCTGCTCCAAACGTCGAATTGATCGAAGTCACCAGATCCTGCAGGGTCGTCGTGCCGTCCACCGGAAGATTTGCCGAAACCTGAGTCCCCGTGAAATCGACACCTCTAATCTGGATGGCATCCGGGGTTGCATAGGGAGTGGCCGTGTGCTGATCCAGTGAATTGAGCAACGTCGCGCCGGTCGCCGGGGCTCCTGCGACAGTCAGGGGGCTGTTCGTCAACAGAGTTTCGGCGGTGTTCACACCCAGCACATTATTGAACGAGCCATTCTGGTTGAAATTCAGTCCGGCAACCAGATTGTCCTGACCGAATGCAGTAATCGTTCCGTCACCTTTATTGAGTCCTGCGGTCACGTTCCATTGATTGGCAGAACCTTTTTGAAACGTGAAAGAGATACTATGGGCGACACCTTGTGAATCATAGACCTGCGCCTCGGTGACCGCAGAACCTCCGACGGCACCGATCGTGGAAGTGATAAATCCGGTGAAATTTGTCGACCCCGTTCCGGTGGACGATAAATTGAGGCTCAGGCTGGAAACTCCCGACGTGTTCGCGGTCAATTCCAGTTTTCCGGCCGGAGTGATCGTGGCCGTGGCTCCGACGGATACCGTTTGCGACTGAAATGCCTGATTGATCGAAGCCAATAGTGCCCCGACAGTGTCAGAAGGGGTACCAGTAAGAACATAAGAGGCCAGAATAGCAGCGCCGCTTGAATTTGTACCCGCAATTTTGATTGTATCCCCTGCAACATAGCCGACAGCCGTTTGATCGAGGCTGTTGAGTAGAGTGGCTGCGGTCGCTGGCGCTCCTGCTATCGTCAGAGACTGCCCTGCAGACAACACGAGCGAGGAAGGGCCTGGTGTGCTGGGGCTGAGGCTTCCGACAAAACTGACGTTCTGCGTTGCCTGCCCTGGAATTGTAATTCCCGTCGGAATACTGATGTTGTTATTGCCAGGAATCTGAAACGCGGGCGTTGTGGAAGTCGCTTCGCCGACGGCACCAACGCGCTGCACAATGGCGCCCGTTGCCGTGTTGACCAGATTGTTATTCGAATCAACCGACAGTGACCCGTCGCGCGTGTACACGGTATCACCATTATGCTTTAGAATGAAGTAACCGTTGTTTTGAATTGCCAGGTCGAGATTTCGGCTCGTGGGGGTGATTGTGCCCTGGGTCAGGTTGGTGACCGCGGACGCGACCTGAACACCGTTTCCGATCTGGATCGGGTTCGTACCACCGTTGGTTGACGTCGGCTGGCTCGCCCCCTGGACGAGTTGAGAAAACTGGTTTGAGAATCTGACACTCTGGGATTTGAACCCGTTGGTGTTGGAATTCGCCAGATTGTTTCCGACGACGTTCAGATACTCTTGATTGGCGCTGAGTGCTGACGAACTTGTAAACAGAGCTGATAACATCTTGACGAACCTCGCTACGAAAAAAGGATTGACCGCGACATCAACGATGTTGCGATTGAAACTTTCGTAAGCGGCGTCCGTGCCGAATTCGAATCCGAATTTGAATCTGCTCTAAAATACGTTCAAATCTTAAGTCAATTTGAACCGTCACACTTTCAACAGTTCAGATCGCTCCTCAATCTGAACCCGAGTCCACAAGTGACCCCTTAAAGATCCTCCGGTTTACTTTCACAATGCCAGCGTCGGAAAATCTCCGCGTTTGCAAGATCAGGTCACGCCGATGACCTGATTTAGAGGGACAAGGTCTTTATTGATTTGCAACGACAGTTTTCCGCTACCGTCGAGCGCCGAACCCAGGACGACCCCGTTTGCGGTGCCGGATGAGTTTTTGTACGAAACGGTTTTTCCGATCAGATTTGATCCTTGCGTAATCTCTTGCAATGACAACAGGTCGCCGAAGCTGGTGTTCAGTTTTTCGATGCCACTCAACTGAGAAAACTGAGCCAACTGTGCGAGAAATTGACCATTGTCCGTCGGCGACAACGGGTCCTGCGATTTTAACTGAGCCACCATCAATTGAAGGAATTGATCCTGACTGACCTGGGCACTCGAATTGGCGGCAGCTGCAGCGGCCATGGGTACTGAATCCTTTCGATCCCGGACAGAAAGTGAATTCCCTGATGACTGACCAGGTTTTCATATTCTTCTTTCGAGTGTTCGGCAGTCCCCGCAACACAAATTGTCTTGCATGCCCGTTTTTTCCGAAGATCTCCTCAAGCCTTCGGCGGAATCTGCCGGAGGGCGAGCAGCAATTCGATTTCCGGATGCAGGACGACACAGGTCGCTGGCACTGCAACTGAAGTTTCGATTTTTCACAGATCGTTCACATCTCGTTCACAATCGCCGCATAGAGTGCCGCCCACAAATGATAAAGCGTGCAAATCGAATGCGAGGTCGTTCTGAGGATGATTAAGAGGTCGTTATTTTTTCGCGTCGCAGTCATCGGCTGGCTTTTGACAGCGGTGATCGGATGTAGCAGGGCGAACAACGATCCCAGGTGCTATCCCGTGACCGGGAAAGTCACATTCAAGGGGAAGCCTGCACAGTATGCGGTCGTCAGCTTTATTCCCGCTGATACGGCAGAAGGGCGGATGCCTGCTGCGGGCGTCGTCGATGAATTTGGTGAATTCAGTCTCGCGACTCAAAAACGAATCGGAGGAGCTCAGCCTGGCAAATACCTCGTCAAGTTCACATTCAGAATTCCGGGTAATCCTGGAACGGACGACGCCGAATATGGACGCGAACTGCTTCCGAAGAAGTACCTGGATACGGCGACTTCCGGATATGAATTTACTGTTGAACCCACAGATAACGATGTTCCGCCATACGTGCTGACTCCCTGATTGTCAACCTGAATTTTGTGACGTTTTCGTGCTGTCGCGAGTGTTCCGGCAGTTCTGCAAGAATGTGTTTTTAGTGTTTTTGTTCTCAGGAGATTGAAAGTAATGCTCAAACGATCGAAGCCCAAAACTCGTGGATTTACGTTGATTGAATTGCTGGTCGTGATCGCGATCATTGCAGTTCTCATTGCACTGTTGTTGCCAGCTGTTCAACAGGCCCGTGAGGCGGCTCGACGAACCCAGTGCCGCAATAACCTGAAGCAAATCGGTTTGGCAATTTTCAACTACGAATCGGCGATGAGCTGCCTGCCGATGGAAAAAATCACGTTCAAAACTTCGAAGGGGTTTTATGTCAACTATAACCAGAACTGGTTACAGTTGATGCTGCCGTACATTGATCAGGCTCCGATTTACAATCAGTTCAACTTTAACCTCAATTGGGGCGATCCATCACAATGGCCGCTCACCACCACGAGTATTCCGGCATTTGTTTGTCCGAGCGCTCCTGGTCGTGATTCCCGTCAGAACCCCGGTGCAATCGGAGTGAAATCAGCAGACGGAAACGTGGCTCCGCCGACAAATTTCGGTTCTTGTGACTATATGGCATCGAGCGGTATTCGATATTCGATCTACGTTCAAGGAAACTTCCCCGCCCCCAGCCCAATCACACTTTCTCCGATTCTGACTCCGCCGGGGAATCCGAAAAACGCAAACCTGTTCGACAATCGATATCCGTCTGCCATGCATACCACGATGGTAACGTATCTCCGCGACATTACCGACGGTCAGTCAAATACGTTCATGCTGGTGGAAGACGCCGGGCGACCTGGTCTTTACGTCACTGGCAATCACACTCAAATCATCCAGACTGACCCGACCAAATACGCACCCGCCGATGGTTGGGGATGGGCTGATACCGGTAATTCCGGCGCCCTGGACGGATCGACACGCGACGGACTCGCGAGCAACAGTTCGATTGCTCCGACCACAGCCGGCACTGATCCGACGTGTCCGATTGACGGCAGCGCCTGTATCGCCGGTGCGACGTATTTCATCAACGTTCGAAATGACAGCGAAGTCTATGCATTCCATACCGGTGGCGCTTTCATGCTGTTTGCCGATGGTTCGGTTCACTTTATCAGCGAAAATATCTCGCTGCAGACGCTCGCTGCTCTTGGTACTCGTGCAGGTGGCGAAGTTGTCGGCGAATACTGAGTTGTGTCGACTGATCGCTTGAATGAAATACAACGAGCGCGGACTTCGGTTCGCGCTCGTTTTTTCGTGGCGAATCGGAATGTAGGGGATCCCCTGAGTAAAGTCTTCGATATCGGCAAATATTGCCCACGCGACTCAAGCCACCTGTTCATCAAGGTCGATGCCTGTGTTCGTGTTAGATACTGCTTGCAGCATGGATTTCGGGTGACATTCAAAAACAATCGACCGGGACATCCGTCACGACCGTCGAATCCAGGATGATCCGTTCGTTCTT
>JANXOO010000527.1 GCA_025353525.1 Schlesneria sp.
GTGCGGGGTCAAAGACCCGCGCCCTACCCGACCCATAATTCGAAATCTGGAGAATGTCACGGACGCATCATCGTCCCAAACGGTCATTCGACAAGTGGAGACCTGAAGGACATGCTCAAGCGTCGACTCCAACGTAAGACCCTGACGCGGGATTCCTGCGCTGCGTGAGAGGTGGGGCGGTTCGGGACTGAACACGAACCGCTGCTACTACCGTCGCTTTGAACGATTTGTTTTTACCGTTACGATTGATTGAGCATGAAGCCGCGTGACTTCATGAGCTCGATGATGCGGTTGATGCTTTCTTCGACGCTGATCTCGTCGGTCTTTAGTACCAGGTCCGGCGATTGTGGTTCTTCAAATACTGCGCTGACGCCAGGCATCTGAGTGATCGTGCCCGCATCGGCCATCTCGTAGACGCCGTTCTGATCACGCGAACGCAATACGTCCATCGGTGCCGTGCAATAAATTTCGAGGACCCGGTCGCGGCCGATCAATTGCTTTGCTTTCTCGCGCACCGCTTCATGAGGGGCGACAAACGCCGCGATCGTGATCACGCCTGCGTCGTTAATCAGCTTGGCCACCTCCGCAGACCGACGCAGGTTCTCGGAACGGTCGTCTGCGGTGAAACCAAGGTCGCGGTTCAGTCCCTGTCGCATGCTTTGGCCGTACAGTACCGTCACCGCCCGACCCTCGTCCCACAATCGTCGTTCAAGCCCGTACGCGATGCGACTCTTGCCGCTTCCTGTCAGGCCTACCAGAAGGACTGTCGCTGGCAATTGGCCGAATCGCTGCTCACGCTCGGCAGGCGCTACCAGACTCTCACGCGGCTTCACTCGTACTTCGGATTCTGATTCCCACGCATCGCTGGTGCCACGGCCGGTACCGGCCTCGAGAATCATTCCTGCACCGACCGTGTTGTTCGTCAGCCGGTCGATCAGAATGAATGCTCCGGTCGCGGCGTTGGTGCGGTATGGATCGCACGCCAATGCCTGTGTCAGGCTCAGTCGCACGTGCCCGACTTCGTTGAGTCCCAGTCGAGCGATCGGTCGGTGTTCAAGAGTGTTCACGTCGACGCCGTAGCGGAACACTGCGACTTCGGCCGTCACCTGTTTCGTGGTTTGCTTCAGCGTGTAGGGACGTCCCGGTACGAGCGGTTGCTCGTCCATCCAGACCACCATCGCCTCGATCTCGCTGCTGATGTGCGGAGGATTGCCCGGCAGTACCAGCATATCGCCCCGGCTGAGATCCACTTCGTCGGTCAGCGTCACGGTCACGGCCTGAGGCGCGAACGCTTCATCAAGTTCGCCGTCGTACGTCACGATCGACTTCACCTTGCTGCGTTTTCCGGACGGCAGCAACATCACCTCGTCACCCTTGCGAATGACGCCCGATGCGATGGTGCCGGCAAAGCCACGGAAGTTGAGGTCGGGTCGAATGACGTACTGAACCGGGAAGCGCAGATCGGTCAGGTTGCGGTCGCTTGCGATATGGACTGTTTCCAGATAGTCGAGCAGCGGCGGGCCGGAATACCACGGCATCGTGTCGCTCTTGAAGGCGACGTTGTCACCTTTAAGAGCGGACATCGGGATGAACGTGATGTCGTGCAAATCGAGCTTGGCGACGAAGCCGGTATAGTCGTCCTTGATCCGTTCAAACGCTTCGCGCGAATGGTCGACGAGGTCCATTTTGTTGATCGCGACGACAACGTGCCGGATCCCCAGCAGCGACACGATGTACGAATGCCGGCGCGTTTGCGTCATGACGCCGTAGCGGGCGTCAATCAGGATGATGGCCAACTGGCACGTTGAGGCACCCGTGGCCATGTTGCGCGTGTACTGCTCGTGGCCTGGCGTGTCGGCGATAATGAATTTGCGGCGGTCGGTTGAGAAGTACCGATACGCGACATCGATCGTGATCCCCTGTTCGCGTTCGGCCTTCAGGCCGTCGGTCAGCAGGGCGAGGTCAATTTCGCCAGCACCGGTCGTGCCGACTTTCTCGCTGTCGCGTTTGACGGCGGCGAGCTGATCCTCGTAAATCGTCTTGGTGTCGTGCAGCAGCCGTCCGATCAGCGTGCTTTTGCCGTCGTCGACACTGCCGCAGGTGAGGAACCGCAGCAGTTCTTTCTTTTGATGGCGTGCGAGGTAGGTCTGAATGTCTTCCTGACTCAAATCAACAGCTTGCATTTCAGAAATACCCCTCGCGTTTCTTCTGCTCCATCGACCCGGATTCATCATGGTCGATCACCCGACCCTGCCGCTCGGAGTTCCTCGCCAGCAGCATCTCTTCGATGATCTCGGGCAGTGTTGTCGCGTTGCTCTCGACCGCTCCTGTCAGCGGATAACAGCCCAGCGTGCGGAACCGGACTCGCTTGATCATCGGCACTTCGCCGGGCCGCAACCGCATCCGGTCGTCATCCACCATGATCAGTACACCGTCACGCTCGACAACCGGGCGATTTTCAGCGAAATAAAGGGGGACGATCGGGATGTTTTCAAGGTGGATGTATTGCCAGACATCCAGCTCTGTCCAGTTACTCAGCGGGAACGCGCGGATGCTTTCACCCTTGTTCACCTTTGAATTGTACAGATTCCACAGTTCGGGTCGCTGGTTCTTCGGATCCCACTG
>JANXOO010000538.1 GCA_025353525.1 Schlesneria sp.
AAAATTCATCGGCCCCACGATCCAGATATTGCCTGAGAACATCGCGACCGATTGGACCAATTGGTATTCGTCGCTTGCGTCCTTGATGTTCTGTTTTGTGCTGCGCCGGCCAATACGTCCAATCACCGTTCGATTCTCGAATTACGTCACACGGGCGCAACGTGCAAACTTCCGTCGGCCGCATTCCGCAGAGCAACTGCAAACGGACCATACCTGCGACAATCCTCGACAAGTGCGCCAACGTGTCATTGACGATGGTTTCACTGACTGGCTGAACCGGTTCCGATTCGCGGGCTTCTGTTCGCCCTGCCTTCAAGGCGGGAACAGTTCGCAATGCCTGGTATACCGATGCTGGAATCAATTCATTTTCGACTGCCCATGCGAACGCCCGTTTAACTCGATGAATAGACCGATTGATATTCGTCCTGCACAACCCGCCCTCGACCATCGCTTGCCGAACGGTCTTCAGTTTCATAGGTCCGAATTCTCTCACGCGGCAATTACCATGAGTTTTGACGAGAAATCGCAGCGCGTATCGGATGACGCTCGCTTCGCCCGTCGATGTCCCGTCCTTGTGCCGGTAATACGATTCCGCGTGTTCCAGAAACATCAGGCAAAGATCGTCGATTTTCAACGAAATCCGGGACGTGTCTTGCCGACAGACCCATGCGGCAATCAGATCGTCGTATCGATCGCGAGATTCCTGCGAGCCGTATTGGCCAAGATAATGGTCTTTCCCATCGATTCGAACGCGGGCTTGACCAGAGGCGGAATGAAGTTGATAAGCCGGTTTTCGACGAATCTTTGACATGTGCAGCCACCTTTCAGGTGAAAGTGAAAACTTAAGTTTTCACGCTGCACTGCAATCAACTTCGGCAAAAGGGTAGTTTTTAGGGTAATAACCCGGAAAACCACCGTTTTTGTCTTATTGCAGGTGATCGCTAACCAGCGATCCAGCAAACAGTTAAATCAAATCGGGATGACAGGATTCGAACCTGCGACTTCCTGGTCCCAAACCAGGCGCTCTAGCCAAGCTGAGCTACATCCCGTGCGAGTAGCCAGTCTAGAGGCGATTGACCAAAGCGTCAATGAGACCTGACCTGCGACTTCGCAAAACTTCGAAACCACAGCGAAATTGACTGGAATTCTGCGAATGGAAAAGCAGGAGATTGGCCCAATCGCGACGGGTCTGGTTAGTGGTCCTTGATTCACCGGGCTGCGGCAGGGGCTGACGCGAGCGGCAGTTCAATCGCTTCGCGGACAGGCGGGCGTTTTGACAGATAAATCATGAAGCCGATATTGAACGTAAAAAGTGCGATACTGATGAGTTGCGAGATTGTCAGGTTCGTCTGGATCCCGAAGACGACCTGGCCCAGTTCATCCGCTCGCAATAATTCCATACAGAACCGGGTGATCGGATAAATGATCAACGCCACCGCAAGGACTTCACCATTTCGACGACGGTACCGAAAATACCATGTTGTGAGACACGCGATCATAAATCCGTCGATGGAACTGAAGATTTGAGTCGGTTGCAGTGGCGGCGTGCACGTGGCCGTGGCTTCAACCAGCTTCTTTCCGAGCATATCTGAAAAAGCGGCACCATCGGCAGGAAACCGGATCCCCCACGGCATCGACGTGACCGCACCGTAGCAGCAGCCGTTCAACAGGCAGCCGATACGACCGAAACCAATCCCGACAAAAACCGAGGGAACAATGATGTCAGCCAGTGCAAGCGGTCGCAGCCGATGCACGTAGCAAAATGTGAAATAGCCGGCGGCACCACCTAAAAGTGCTCCGTAAAGGACGATACCACCCTGGGACAAATTGAAGGCGGAAACCAGCCATTCCGACACCGGAACATCGCGGAAAACACGGTCACCGTGCTGGACCAGGTAAAACAATCTCGCACCAACAATTCCAGGTAAGATCAGCCAGATGGCCATGTCCCAAATCACATCACTTGATAACCCGACCGACTTTGCGCGTCGCGCCGCCAATAATATCGCTGCACTGAAGCCGAGGAACATCATGGCCCCATACCCGAAAATTGGTAACCCGTCGCGAAAATTGGTCGAACCGTTCGCTTGCAGGTAATCGCCGAGTGCCGGAATCGCATACACAATCGTCAGGGCAATCCCGATCCAGCTTGCCACATGCCACAGGTCTTCAGTCGGCTTGAAACGCCAGCCGCTCTGGCGATATTTTGCGAAAACGGTCCACGCGCCGAACAATGCCCAGATTGCAAGCACAAGCCCGAATCCAAAGCCTGAGACTTCGCCGAAAGGTCCAAGGTTCCACGGACGGTTCAACGGAATCTGAATCAGTACTTGACGCATGAGTGCTTCCTCTCGTTCGTCGTCAGTCAGAACGCAACAGGACGTTATCAATCAAGCGGGTCGTGCCTACTCGGGCGGCAACGAGTGCCACCATTTCGGGTGCAACTTCCGTCAACGAATTCAACGATTCCGCATCGACGATGACTCCGTAGTCAACCGTAACACCTGGTGTCGAAGTCATCAGATCGCACATTCGTTTCTGAATTGTAATGATGTTGCGTTCGCCCGTCTGCACCATTTTTTCTGCAAGAAGAAGCGACTTCGAAAGTACCAGGCCGCGTTGACGGTCATCGGGCAACAGATAGGCATTGCGACTGCTCATCGCCAATCCGTCGGACTCGCGGACGGTCGGCACGTCCACGATCT
>JANXOO010000548.1 GCA_025353525.1 Schlesneria sp.
TGATATCTATCATGGACTCGAAGCGGTCAGTGACACGTCAAAAACGCTGTTTGGCGAGGGAACCCCCGAAGCGAATTCCTGGACGAACCAACTGCGTCCGGCCATTCTTGAACGCGGTTGGGACGGATTCGAGGAATGCTGCCAACAAACACGAAAGCGATTCCTTGAAGGCAGCCCACAATCCACTTCTCTGACTGAACTACGAAATCACCTTGGCAACCACGTATCACACATGAACTATCCCGAACGCTTGAAGGAGGGCCGCTCCATCGGTAGCGGCCAGATCGAAGGAGCGTGTAAAAATCTCATCGGACGCCGACTGAAACAAACCGCCGCAAAATGGCGAGTCCGCCGACTCAACCGCATGACAGGACTCTGTTCCATCATGTACAGCAAACAATGGAACGAATATTGGAACCAACAATCTGTCTAAAACCGAAATCCGCTCCTGCACCCCGTTTGAACCGTCGCAGAACGGGCGATTTTGCCCAGATTCAAGTAAGGATTACCATGTCAAGCCAAGTTGATGCAACCCCTTCCGGATATGTCGCAAGTGCATGATTCTGGCAGCGGTTTCTCCTTCGACAAGTATCATGAGCATTTGACCATCGTCCGATATTTTAACACGTCTTATTGGTCCGCTAAATGGTCCAGCGGTTCCGTGAAGCTGAAGAGTTTTCCGCTGACCATCCCACTTCCAAAATCGGAGAAGTCCTCCTCGACATGACGACACGACGATTCCGTTCCGATCATCCAACGCGAAACCGCTGATTTCGTCGAGGTGTTCAGAGCGTTCGTCCTGGATCGTCCCGTCAGGAAGTCTCATCACTCGAATTGTTCCTCGATCATCACCTGTGAGAACAAGGGAATCGCCAGCCATTTGCAGGCTTGTTACGTCTGAGGTCACACGAATCGCCGAGAGAACGGTGCCATCTTTCGACTCATGAATCCTGACGTTTCCGTCTCGCGATGAGGAAATCAACCACTTTTGGTCGATGGCGATGGCAAGAATCTGGCTTCGATTCAATCGAATCGCCGATTCAGAATTCGACCAAAGAAGCGTTGTAGTTCCAGCTAACAAATCCGCAACAAAGACGCACGATGGTGGTTTCCGAGTGCCAGTTGTCGTCAATTCGTCGGCCACGTAATAAAGTCGCATTCCCGTTTGATCGAGTACAAAGTCTTTTGCATCGGGACCACAAGGAATATTCCGAATTGGCGAAAACGTCTCGCGATCGATCAGGCTGATGCTGGAATTTCCTGGATTTGTAATCGCGATGCCTGCCGTATCGGAAAACACCATCGTTCGGTCGGTATCGAAAGTTACCCCCCGATGGTTTTGACCTGTGGCAAGATCTTGCGTCTGAATGTCACCTCTCCAGACGGATTCTTCAGAAAACGACGTTCCAAGTTGAGCGAGAACGGGTTGACGTTGAGCCAACGTTGCATCGAAGAGAGGCTCTGCATTCAATGGTTTTGCGGTCCATGAGGGATGTTGCTGAATTTCGTAAAGCCTGACTTCATCCCGGCCCGCGATTGCAAAACGATTTCCGTCAGGCAGAAACTCGACTGCTTTTCCACCCTCATTTCCCACATTCACGCTGGAAATCAGGGTCCCGCCGATCGTATCCCACAGCTTGACCGACGAAATGTCAGCGGAAACCGCGAACCGTCCGCAACGACTTGCAACGAGACTTCGAATAGATTCCTGATGAGCACGCCGCAAGCGTGGGTCAGTAAATTCTCGACCCTCTCTTTCGTGAGCAACTTCCATTTGCTTCAGTCGCTCGCGATGAGCAATGTAGACTCCCTTCCCGTCAAAGGTTGGCGCGATGGAAGTCAGGTTTTTCAGCCAGTTCTGAGACTGTGCGACGGAACGGAAATCGGAAAGCGAAAGCACACATCCAGCGTCGGCAGCGACGATGAGGTGCTTCCTGGTCAGGCAAAGCCCGTAAACTTCGCGATCAACCTTTGATTGTCTTAGTGGTGTGTGAGTTACCAGGTCCCATTGTTTCAATTCTCCATCTGACGACGCGGAATAAATCGCGTTGCTCTCAGGATCGATGGCAATTCCAATCACCCAATCAGCGTGTGCTTGCCAACTGTCCGTCATGTTCCAGGTCGACGTGTCCCAGACGTAGATCCATCCGCGGCGGCTTCCAACGAGAAGTTTGTCTCCAGTCGAAGTAAATGTCAGGGATCGGCATCCGTCGACTTTTTGATTTCCAACTGAGGCAGAAACGGTGAACGCCAGTGGCTTCAATTCCTCGTATGTGTTCGTATCGAGCAATCGGACGGAAACCGAGAGGGAGTTTTCCGAGACGTTATCTCCCATCGCCAAAATGGGACGGGCAGGATGATGTGCCATGCGATTGATATCCACACCCGTCACTAAAGACCTGATGACGCGTGCGTCAAAGGAACAGAAACACCGCAGCGATTCGGACCTTAGCAATTGGTGGCCGTCTTGAGTCTCTGTCAGTTTGGCGGCGTCTTTGATTTCGTCGAGGTTGGTTTGCAACCAACCAAGGGGTCGATTGAGACCGCGTTCCCGGATATATCCATATCTTGCGTAGAATTCCCGGGTGGCTGATCGAGACTCTTCCGATTTTAGCGCGAGATCCTGCAGTCTTGCCTGCTCATTGGCAGAATTCAGCCGACTCACCAAACGAGTCATTCCCGCTGTGAACGCAATGACTGAAAGCAACGTTAGCAAACTGAGCAATGCGGTACCTGGATTTCGGTGACACCAACGGAAACCACGTTCCATCGGCGTCACCGCTCGCGCCTTGATCGGGATTCCCCGGAGATACCGATCAAGGTCTTCACCGAGCGCCGCGGCGCTCGCGTATCGACGTTCCGATTGTTTCTCAAGGCACTTCAGGCAAATCGTTTCCAAATCACCTGGAACTGATTTCACGATGATGCGGGGTGAGGTTGGTTCTTGTGTTTTGACTTGAATAAGTGTGTCCATGACCGATGATCCGGCAAACGGCGGCCGTGCGGTCAGAAGTTCGTACAGTGTTGCTCCAATGGCATAAACATCGGTTCTCGCAGAAATTTTCGCGGGATCGCCCAGGGCTTGTTCCGGGGCCATGTAACTGGGTGAACCGAATACATCGCCCGTCGCAGTCTGATTCGAATCGACGAACAATTCCTTGGCCAAACCGAAATCCGTCACTTTCACACAGCCAGCGGCATCAATCAGGATATTACCCGGCTTGATGTCACGATGGAGAATTCCTTTTTCATGGACGGTGGCAATTATCGCGGCGATTTCCCGCACTATTTTCGCCGCTTCCAGTGGCGCGGTTGTCGACTTTCTCGTAGTTTCGGCCAGGCTCTTGCCGTCAACGAACTCGAGAATCAAGCAGAGCACTCCGTCAGATTCCAGGATATCGTGAATCTGTACAATTCCCCGATTTTGCACTTTTGCGAGAATTTCGGCTTCGATTTTGAATCTCGCGACAATTTGAGGCGATGCCCATTTGCCGCTGCGGATAAGTTTGATGGCGACAAGGCGATTCAATCGCAATTGTACCGCCTTAAAAACCAGCCCCATTCCCCCGCGTCCGATTTCTGCAACGACACGATAGCCAGGAAGATTCGGAAACGGACTGGCGACCAGCGATCCCTCGAAAGAGGAGTGGAGATCTTGCGTGATTGCCGGAGCAAAAAGGAGACGGTCGATTCTTGCAAGGGCCAGGATGCGTCGCTTCAATTCGACGATCAGATCAGGTCTCGCAGCACAAATGCGTTCAGCCGTCTTTGGAGCTGTTGTCGATTGTGAATCTTCCCAATTCAACAGCAATTCCACCAGAAGTTCTTCATCGGACTCCGGTTGTTGTGTCAAAAACCAATACTCCTGTTTCTACCACTTGTCCTGGACTTGATCGAATTGCTCCTGGAGCTTCAATCGTGCTGATTGCCAATGGCGACGTAAATGTCGCACAGAGATCTGCAGCATCTTCGCAGCGACTGTTTGACTGAGTTCGTTGTACCACAACAGGTCAAAGACACGTTTCTCAATCTCGGGGAGGCGATCAACGGCCGCGTGGAATTCAGTCCAGATCGCCAGTCGCTCAGGATTTAAGCTCGAATCGAACGGCTCGAAGCGTTCTGACAGGAACGAGGGGTTACTGGCATTTGGTGCGGCACTGACATGTTTTGCCGCGTGACCTTCGGGACCGAAATAGTGTCGCGCCATGTCGCGCAACTCGCGGCGAATCTGGAGTGCAGCCAAACTAAAAAAATCCTGGGGAGTCGCCGGGATGACTTCCGCCAGACACCGATGCAGCCGAATGGCAGCCTCTTGAAATAAATCGTCCGCCTGTTCCCATCGCGCCACACGTGGATAATCTTGAAGCATTTGTCTAACGAGCACGCGGAGACGGCAGGAGACTCTGGCGATTAATTCGTCCCGCGCATCAAGATCGCCGCTTTTGAGGCGTTCGAGGCAGTTTTCCAAAAAAAATGTGGTTTCGGTCATTCGGCGATCCAGGAATCGAATCGTAACGGTATCGGGTCTGAATGGGCTCAGTCCCGAGGAATGCCTTCCCCAATTCTTGAAGATAATAATTACGTGACTTGGGAGCAGTTCGCAATGGTTCAAATCCGATTCAGCATTAAGTTTGATGCCAAACTCGGGAATTCCGTTTTTTTATGTCCTCTAAATGCTCTGCCTTACGCTGGTATGTTAGATAGCCAAGCGACAACACGACAGTCCGGTACAGTCTTCATCAAACGAGGTGCATCAAATGACGCGAACAATCCGGTCCCGCGAAAATCCCTTATGTCGGTTGTTCACCAAACTGCTTAACGGAGACGCGGATCGGTTATCTGTCGCAGGTTCTCGACGAGGGCATCGTCGCGGTCGTGGACTCTCTCAGGTTGAAAGTCCTCAAACGGCAGTCATTGAGCTCCTCGAAAAGCGAGTTATGATGACGACCAATCTTGCGATCACCGTTTCTGGCGAATCGAAAGCATTTACGCTGGACGATGCTGGCAATTTGTACGACTCGACCGATGGTAGCAATCAGATTCTGCTTCAAACCGGTGTTTCGGCGATTGCCAGCCAGGAATCTTCCGGTGGTAATTCCGAGTTGCTCGTTTTGCAAAGTAATCAGAATCTTCTGGCATACCAGTCGAGCTTTGTGCCTGTTGACACGCATGTCACAGCGATTTTTGTGGCACATGATGCCGTTTATTATCTTCAAGACAGCGGCCTGCTCTCTCGGGTGGATGTGGCGACGAATGTTGGAGTCCTCGTTGACCAAAGCGTCAATGAAGTGTTCTTGTCCGGTCATGGCCTGCTATT
>JANXOO010000588.1 GCA_025353525.1 Schlesneria sp.
TTACTTGCTGCCATTCAGCAGCGAGGATGGCTCTGATTTTGTTAACATCGATATGCATGACTGGCCCCTGGCTGAAATCTGTCAATCATCATCTTTCCAAAACGGTTCCTTCCGGCGAAAGCAGACGAGTTATGTCATACATCAATGTTCGAATGGTGGCGGTCCTGGGGATCGCCTTGTCCGGTACTGTTGTTCGGGCGGACGAGTCGCCTGTTGTTCCGCTGAAGCCCGGACCGTCGGTTGTCCGGCTGGTGACGACCGGTGATGGCGTTGAATTGATGCGAAATGATGAACCATTTTTCGTCAAAGGGGCGGGGGGCGACGGTTCGCGAGAAACACTGGCCCGGGCGGGCGGCAATTCGGTACGGACGTGGAGTGCTGACAATCTGAAGTCGGTACTCGATGAAGCACAGCGGTTGGGAATCACCGTCACCGTCGGGTTTTGGCTGGGCCACGAACGACACGGATTCAATTACAGCGATGTTGATCAGATTTCAGGGCAGGCCGAAAAAGTTCGCAAGACGGTTGAGGAATTCAAGGATCACCCGGCCGTCCTGATCTGGGCTTTGGGTAACGAAATGGAAGGGAACGGTGACAATGCCGCGATCTGGATGGCCGTTAATCAACTGGCCGTCATGGTCAAACGAATTGACCCTCATCATCCGACGATGACGGTCATCGCTGAACTGGCCGGGAACAAAGTCAGGAACGTACATCGACTTTGTCCTGATATCGAAATCCTGGGGATCAACAGTTATGGCGGTGCCGCGTCGGTGCCGAAAAGATATCGCGAAGCAGGAGGAACCAAACCCTGGCTGCTGACCGAATTCGGCCCTGCGGGGACATGGGAATTGCCGAAGAACGCATGGGGGCTTGTTCTCGAAGCAACCAGCACCGAGAAAGCAGAGATGTACCGCCATTCGTACCAGCAGGCGGTTGCGTCTCAAAAGGGACAGTGCCTGGGTTCGTATGCTTTCCTGTGGGGAGTGAAACAGGAGGCTACAGCGACATGGTTCGGGATCCTGCTTGCTGATGGAACCCGGTTGGGGGCTGCAGATGTATTGACGGAAATGTGGTCCGGAAAGCCGCCGGCGAACCAGTGCCCGCGAATTGACAAACTCGCCGTGACCGGGATGGATGAAGTCGACCCGGGCGCGGTGGTGAAAGTGGCATTAAAGGCCATGGATCCTGAACGGGATCCGTTCAAGGTCCGTTGGAAATTGCAGAAAGAAGCCGAGAAGTTTGGCGAAGGGGGCGACGTTGAAGATGCTCCACCTGATTTTCCTGATGCGATTGTAAAAGGAGATATTCAGAGCGCCGAAGTGCGGATGCCAAACGACGGTGGCAACTACAGGCTGTTTGCGTACGTTGTTGATGATCACAACGGCGGTGCTGTTGCGAACGTACCGATTCGCGTGAAGGGAACAGCAAAGTCAGCCATGGCGAAGGCGGCCATGCTGCCGCTGGTTATCTACGACGAACCGGACAGGAGTCCGGTGTCGTACGTTCCTACAGGCTGGATGGGAAATCTTAAGGGGCTCAAACTGTCCGAGACATGTGAAACCAGGCCACATTCGGGCAAGCATTGTATTCGCGTCGATTACACACCTGCCGCCGATTGGGCGGGTGTGGTGTGGCAGAATCCTGGAAACGATTGGGGAGATCTGCCGGGAGGTTGGAATCTGACGGGAGCGAAAAATCTGACATTCTGGGCTCGGGGGGACCAGGGACGCGAAAAAATCTCTTGCGAATTCGGAATCATCGCGAAAAACAAACGTTTTCACGATTCAGGAACCGGAAAACTCGAAGGAATCGAACTGACGACCCAATGGCAAAAGTTCACGATTGATGTCAGCAAGCTTGATTTGTCCCGGATCAAATCAGGCTTCGTCTTTACTGTTGCCGGAGCTGGCCAACCCGTGGCATTCTTCCTTGACGACATCCGGTTCGAATAGCCGCCGCGAAGATCGGTACGGAAAACGCGGGCAAGGCCAGGGAATTCGGAATCCGCCCGTCGACGCATGGCCGTGAACGGTGGCGTCGCGGTTTTTGATGGGAGATATGCTAAAGCATCACCTGCCACTGCCACTGGAGATATGCTGAAGCATAACCTACCACTGGAGATATGCTAAAGCATAACCTGCCACTGCCACTGGAGATATGCTAAAGCATAACCTACCACTACCACGGGCAATGGCTGCTTTTCGTGCTCGAAAGATTAATGCTTGTAGATTTTGTGCTGCGGGCGACCCGAGAGGATCTGTTCTTTGCCCCATGTCGTCACAGCACGGAATGCATCGCTGCGGATAAATTCCTGGAAGGCCGCTTCTTCAGACCACTCACTGGTAATCAGGTACGAGGCATCGTCAGTGACATCCTTCCACAGGGTGCTGCTGGTATGTCCTGCTGCGGCTCGCAAGGCTTCGATGACCCCGGCGAATTTCTCTTCGAAGTCCGTTTGCTTGCCTGGGAGTACGTGGTAATTCATTCCGACCGTTACCATTTCGAATCTTTCCTGTGAAAATTGCAAGATTGTTGACCTGAGTCAACTCGTCCGAAGTTCGCTCACGTTCGGAATGATAGCAGCATGGGTTGAATCTTTCTTGCTCTGACTGCCATCGATGGCGCAGATCATTTCTAAAGAAGTAAAGTCCATGTTGTCCGGCGACCCGGTTCAACGCGAGTTTTCCGGTTTTTCCTGTTTGCCAAACTCCTCTTTCCTGTTACGGTTTGCTACATTCAACGGTGATTTCCGAAATCGCACAATGGTTGCCTCGCCAAAATGCGTAGAATAGTTGGGATGATTGCCGTTGTTTTTGGCATTATGGGTTCCTTTGGCTGGAATTTCATGCGATGGACGGGCATCGACCGTTTTCGGTGTGACGCTTCCTTCGCCTGACTCGGGATCAGAAACGATCAAGATGAGTCCTTCAGATACGCTTACGGGTCGTTCTTCAAAAATGACATCCTCGAACGGCTCGCGCAATGGCGACAATTCTTTCGCGGATGACGACGTTGGTTCGAGTCAGGTTTCGGGCCTTACTTACGTCGAATCACTGTATCTGGATTATCTGAAGTCAGCCGATTCGGTGTCGCCCGAATGGCAGGACTATTTCCATCAGATCGTCGAGAGCCAGACGCGGTCGGGCGGGGATTTGCACGACCCGAGTCTCTTTCATGCCCCGTCGATGGCCCCGGGGGTCGTTAGTCCGATTCAACTCGACTATGCCATATTGCAGGAACGGATCGAACGGCTGATCCGGAATTATCGGGCGATGGGTCATTATGCGGCGGACATTGACCCGCTTGGCCAGCCCCGACCCCGGGTCGCAGAACTCGATCCTTCTGATTGCGGGTTGTCCGACGCCGATATGGGCCGCCAGGTCTCGACGCTGTCTGCAAGTGGCCAGAATGTGCGAACGGTGCGTGAAGTCAATCAGTGGATGCGCAACACTTACTGTCGTTCGATCGGCGTGCAGTTTATGCACATCGACGACCTGACCGTTCGCGAGTGGTTGCAGTCCCGAATGGAAGCGACCGAAAACCGCATTCAATTGACCCCCGAAGAACAGAAGCGGATTCTGAAACGACTGAGCGATGCTGTCGTGTTTGAAGAATTCATTCTGAACAAGTTCAAAGGTGCCAAAAGCTTCTCGCTGGAAGGTGCGGAAACGTTGATCCCGCTGCTGGAACTGGCCATATATCAGGCGGCCGATCAGGGGATCGAAGAAATTGTGCTGGGGATGGCTCATCGCGGACGTTTGAACGTTCTGGCCAGCATCATGGGGAAATCTCCTCGCGCGATTTTTCGTGAGTTTGCGGATCTCGATCCCGAACTGAATACCGGTCGCGGTGATGTCAAATATCATCTCGGATACAGCAACGACTGGCATTCCGGCGACGGCCGCAAGATGCACCTGTCGCTGTGCTTCAACCCCAGCCATCTGGAATTCGTGAACGCCGTTGCGATGGGACGTGTTCGCGCCAAGCAGGATCGACACGGCGATTCAAAACGCGAAAAGGTCGTCTGCCTGTTGATCCATGGCGATGCGGCGTTCGCTGGCGAAGGGATCATCCAGGAAACGCTGAATATGAATCAACTCGGTGCAACGCGCATCGGCGGTACGATTCATATAGTGGTCAACAATCAAATCGGATTTACAACCGGCCCCGAACAGGCGCGTTCAACGCCGTATGCGACCGATGTCGCAAAGATGCTGCAGATCCCGATTTTTCATGTAAATGGCGAAGACCCGGAGGCTGTTGCTCAAGTCGTTCGGCTGGCAATGGACTTCCGCCAGCAATTTCATACCGATGTCGTCATCGACATGTACTGCTACCGGTTGCGCGGCCATAACGAGAACGATGACCCTTCGTTCACTCAACCGCTGATGTATCAGGGAATTCGATCTCGCAAGAAGGTCGGACAAAGTTACCTCGATCAAATGTTGAAGATGGGCGGCATTTCCGAAGAAGAGGCGAATCGTTTGCAATTTGCCCATCGACAACAGCTTGAGTCTGAACTGGAAGTGGCGCGAGGTCCGAATTACGAACATCGCTGGGATATGTTGCAGGGGATCTGGCGCGGATTCCTTGGTGGCAACGAAGCCGGAATTCCCGATGTCGACACGGGTGTCGACGGAGCGAAGCTGGCCACACTTCTGGAAAAACTGTCCACGCTACCGTCTGACTTTCATCCGCATACCGGGATTGTCAACGACCGTTCCACTGGAATCCTTCAAAAACGGTTGTCGATGGCTCAGGGAAAACAGCCGCTCGATTGGGGGGCTGGCGAGGCGCTCGCACTGGCAACCCTGAGTATCGAAGGATACCGGGTCCGGGTGCATGGTCAGGATGCCGAACGCGGCACGTTCGGACACCGTCACGCGGTCGTTCACGATGTCGAGAATGGCCGTACATGGATGCCGCTGGAACATTTGTCCGAAGATCAGGCCGATATCGAGATCCTGAACAGTTGTCTCTGCGAGGCTGGCGTACTCGGATACGAGTATGGCTACAGCCTTGACACTCCCGACGGGTTAATCTGCTGGGAAGGACAGTTCGGCGATTTCGTCAATGTGGCTCAGGTCATCATCGACCAGTTTATCGTGAGCGCCGAGGATAAATGGAACCGGTTGAGTGGCCTGGTTCTGCTTCTTCCACACGGCTTCGAAGGAGCGGGTCCCGAACATTCAAGCGCCCGTCTCGAGCGTTTTCTGCAGCTTGCTGCCGAAGATAATATCCAGGTCGTCTCACCGACGACACCTGCCCAGATCTTTCACGTTCTTCGGCGTCAGGTCGTACGAAAATGGCGAAAACCTCTCGTCGTGATGACGCCCAAATTCCATTTGAAGTCGCGACAATCTGCGTCGGCAATGGCCGATTTGACTCACGGGACGTTTCAACGGTTGTTGCCTGATGCGCTTGATCGGCCGGGCAGCGATGTCAAACGGATCGTTTTATGCAGCGGGAAGATCTATTACGACCTTGCGGAACGCCGCGAAGAATTGCAGCGGACAGACATCGCAATTTTGAGACTTGAGCAGCTCTATCCATTACCGGAAAAGGAACTCGAAAACCTTCTTTCGGCCTATCCGGAAGGGACTCCGGTCATCTGGGCCCAGGAAGAACCCGAGAATATGGGCGCGTGGCGATTTCTTCGTGTCCAGTGGGGCAGTTCACTGTTCGGACGATATCCGTTTTCGGGAGAAAGTCGTCCCGCATCAGCCAGTCCCGCCACGGGCTCTCATATGAGTCACGATATCGAACAGGACGAGATCCTGATCAAGGTCATCGGCCCGTCCGCAAAGCCGGCTGGCCACCATTGATCCCCTGACATTGATGATCCCCTCACATTGAACATTGACCAGAATCCTGTTCTCGACAGGTAAAGGATGACGAAGCCTCATGACAGTTGAAGTGCAGTTGAAAAAGGGTGATTTCGGCGATTCGGTTTCTGAAGTCGTCGTGGTCGAATGGCTGAAACAAGTTGGACAGTCAATCCAGGCCGATGCTGACCTGGTTGAACTCGAGAGCGACAAGGCAACCACAAAGTGGCCCGCTCCGAAATCGGGTGTTGTCACGAAACTGCTTTTTAATGCCGGTGATACAATCCCGCTTCCGTCAGTCATCGCCTTGATTGACGAAACTGCGGTCGCCGCAGCACCTGCGGCCGATGGACCGGTCGCTTCGGCGGCTCCCAAGGCCATGGCGAGCGACGTTCGTATTATGCCTGCTGCTGCTGCTGCTTTGGCCGAAAACGGACTCAAGCCGTCGCAAGTGACGGCGACCGGGCCCGGCGGACGTCTGCTGAAGGAAGACGTTCAGCGCCAGGTTGCCGCTTCGGCGATGGTTGCGCCACCGACGGCAATCGCCGTGCCTGCCCGGACAGCACCCGTTATAGATTCGGTTCGGACAATCGTGACGGGTGAGCGGTCTGAAAAACGACAGATGATGAGCCCCATTCGCAAGCGCATTGCGTCGCGACTGGTCGAGGCCCAAAGTACGGCGGCGCTGCTGACGACATTCAACGAAGTCGATATGACGGCCATCATGGATTTGCGCAAGCAACACCAGGATGCGTTCACTCTACGCTATGGAATCAAACTCGGGTTTATGTCGTTCTTCGTCAAAGCGTCGATCGACGCGTTGCAAACCTTTCCGGCAATCAATGCAGAGATTCAGGGAACCGAGATCGTCTATCACAACTACTTCGACATTGGTATCGCGATTGGCGGCGGCAAGGGACTGGTTGTGCCCGTACTGCGCAATGCCGAGCGGATGGGGTTTGCCCAGATTGAACAGGCGATTGGTGTCTTTGCCAACAAAGTGAAAGAAAACACGCTCAGCCCGCAAGAATTGACGGGGGGGACGTTCACGATTACCAACGGTGGTGTCTACGGCTCACTGCTGTCGACTCCGATCGTCAATCCTCCTCAAAGTGGTGTCCTGGGAATGCACGCCATTCAGGATCGTCCGGTCGCCCGTGACGGGCAGGTGGTGATTCGACCGATGATGTATCTGGCGTTAACGTACGACCATCGGATTGTCGACGGACGTGAAGCTGTTTCGTTCCTGAAGCGGATCAAGGATTGTCTCGAGAATCCCGTTCGTTTGCTGCTGGATGTGTAGCAAGCGGTATAAATTAATTGGCGAGCGCGAACAATGAATCGACATGATCTTGTTGTGATTGGTGCGGGACCTGGCGGATATGTGGCGGCGATTCGTGCCGCACAACTGGGTTTTAATGTCGCCTGCATCGAGCAGGAAGGGGCACTCGGTGGCACGTGTCTGCGAATCGGCTGCATTCCGAGCAAGGCTTTGCTGGAAGCGAGCGAACTCTATCGCATGGCAAAGCATCACCTGACCGAATATGGCGTTACCGTCGAAGGAGTAAAACTCGATCTCCCTGCGATGATGAAACGCAAGGATTCGGTGATCGCAACCTTGACCGGCGGCATTGCGGGACTCTTCCGGAAAAACGAGATCACTCGCTATACGGGAAAGGGACGGATCGTCGCGCCGGGTAAAGTCGCGGTTGACGGTCCTGAACCGGTCGAAATCGATGCGAAGCGAATTCTGATTGCCACGGGAAGTTATTCGGCACCTTTGAAAGGGGTCGAAGTCGACGGCAATTTGATCGGTACGAGTACCGAAGCGCTATCGTATCCGGACGTTCCGCAGCATCTGGTGGTGATCGGAGCAGGAGTCATTGGCCTGGAATTGGGGTGTGTCTGGTCACGCCTGGGAGCAAAGGTGACGGTTCTGGAATATCTCAACCGGATTCTGCCGGGGATGGATACCGAGATCGCGACCGAAGCGCAGAAAATTCTGCAAAAGCAGGGGCTGGAATTCCGGCTGGGGATGCGCGTGACCGGTGCTCGCGTGGTTAACGGCCGTTGTGTGGTGGAATGTGACGGCCAACCGCCACTCGATTGTGATCGCGTCTTGCTGGCGGTCGGGCGTCTGCCGAATACCGACGGGATTGGCCTCGAAAAACTGAATGTTGCCCGCAACCATCGCGGCTTTATCGCGGTCGATCCGCACAACTTTGAAACGTCGATCC
>JANXOO010000594.1 GCA_025353525.1 Schlesneria sp.
CTACGACGCCCTCCGAGTCGGCAAAGACCGATTCAGGTTCTGCCACAGGTCCCGTTGTCGAATCGAAGGGGTACGTGATCCCCGAACAACAAATTCTGGTCAGCCCGCAAGTGAGCGGGCGTGTGATCGAACTGAATTTTGAAGCAGGACAGCGAATAGAGCGAGGATTCGTACTCGCGGTACTCGACAGCACTGAATACCTCGCAGAATTCGAACGTGTCTCCGGTATGCTCGAAGCCGCCCAGGAGAATCTTGCGGAACTGCGAGAAGGGGCTCGACCGGACGAAATCAACCAGGTCAAAGCGGATCTGGCCGAATCCCAGACAAACCTCGAACAGGCCGAACGCGACTACAAGCGGGAAAAAGGGTTACTTGCAAACGGATTCGGCAACAAACAGGTCTTCGAAACGGCGGAATCGCAGTTTCAAATGCTGAAGAAGCGAGTCGACAAGCTCTCGGCAACGGCGCAACTGATCGTCGATGGTCCTCGCCCCGAACGCAAGCGGGCCTCGGAAGCTCAGGTGCGTCAGGCCGAAGCGGAACTCCGTCGCGCTAAATGGCGACTGGACAATTGCAACATCGTCGCACCCATTTCAGGCACCGTATTGAAGAAGAATGCCGAACTGGGGAACCTGGTCAATCCGGTGGCATTCAACGGTTCGTTCAGCTTGTGCGACATGGCTGATCTCTCGAAACTGGAGATCGAGCTTTCCATTCAGGAACGTGAGATCGCGAAAGTGAAAAAAGGACAACGGTGCCGGGTTCAGCCTGAAGCGTATATGGACCGGTCGTATGAAGGGGTTGTGTCGCGTTTGATGCCAATAGCAGACCGCGCCAAAGGGGCGATTCCGGTTCGCGTCCGATTGAAAGTTCCAGAAGACGAAGAAGGCCAATACCTCAAACCGGAAATGGGCGCGATTGTCAAATTCTATGCCGAAATCGTCGAAGACGAGTTCACTCCGGCCCCCACGCATCTCGAATCGCTACGTCCGAATTCCATTGAAAAGAAGGAATAGTTTTAATGTCGTCGTCCGATTCGTGTGTCGAAGTTCACGATGTCCACAAGTCGTTCAAACGCGGCGGTGAAGTTCTGGACGTTCTGAACGGGTTAAACCTGGCCGTCAAACAGGGTGAGTTCGTAGCACTCATGGGTCCATCAGGTTCCGGCAAAACGACGTTACTCAATTTGATCGCCGGACTCGACAAGCCGACGACAGGCACAATCTCTGTCAGGGGCGAAGAGATTTCGATGATGTCGGAAGGACAGTTGGCCAGCTGGAGAACCCGCAGCCTGGGTTTCGTGTTCCAGTTCTACCATCTGCTACCGGTACTGACGGCCTTCCGCAACGTTGAATTGCCTTTGTTGCTGCTGCCGTTGTCAGGCGCACAACGCCGCACTCAGGTGACGACGGCACTTGACATCGTCGGATTGAGCGATCGAATGTGGCACCGTCCGGGGCAACTGTCGGGCGGCCAGCAGCAACGCGTGGGGATCGCGCGAGCGATCGTTACCGATCCGGCATTGATTGTTGCGGACGAACCGACGGGGGATCTCGATGCGAAATCGGCAGACGAGATTTTGAACCTGCTGGTGGAATTGAAGAGTTCCATGAACAAAACGATCGTGATGGTCACACACGATCCGCGAGCCGCCGAACGGGCCGATCGTATTGTCCATCTGGACAAAGGCCGCCTGGTCGTTCAGGCACCGTAATCCCCGGCCTGAATTCCGGCTCTTAAAACCGGTCATACTTACGTTCATCATCCTGCGATGAGGAGTCTGCCATGAAATTTCTGGTTCTGGTCGTCGAAAATATCCGGCGAAACCTCGTCCGCACGACCCTGACCTCGCTCGGCACGATGATGCTCGTTCTTGTCGTGACTCTGGTCTTCACGGTCCTCACGACACTCGACACCGTGACGACTGAAAAGAGTGCCAATATCAAGGCGATCGTGACCGAGAAGTGGCAGAACCCCAGCATGATGCCTTATTCCTATGCGGCGGGTCTGAGTGCCGGAGCGGCCGACCCTGCCGACGCCAATGCCGTTCATCCTCAGGGGTCAATGACGTGGGGGTTCTTTGTCGGTTCCACCGAATCGAATCCTGCCAAACGGGGTTATGAAAACCTGTTCTTTTCTTTCATCATGGACCCCGAAAAGGCCCGGACCATGCTTGATACGATCGATTCCCTGCCCGATGAACGAGTGCGCACATTGATCGATGCTATCAACAACATGAAAAAGACAAAAAACGGAGTCATCATTGGCGAAGGCCGCCTCGCGAAAATGAAAAAACGAGTCGGTGACCGGATCACGGTTTACGGTCGCAATTTTCGCGACGTCAATCTGGAACTCGATATCGTCGGGACATTTCCCCACGAAACCGCGCAGTACACGGACAGCGCGATCATATCCCGCGATTTCTTCGAGGCGGAACTCGACACCTACAAGGCGGCTCACAATAACAAACCCCATCCCATGGCCGAAAAATCACTCGCACTTGTATGGCTCCGGGTTCCCGACAGAATCTCGTTCAACAAATTGACGGAACAGATCCTGACTGCTCCATCATTCTCGAATCCTCAGGTGAAATGCGAAACCTCATCGACGGGGATCTCGTCATTTCTGGATGCTTACCGCGACATCATCTGGGGTGTTCGCTGGCTGTTGGCTCCGGCCTGTATGATCGTTCTGTCACTGGTCATTTCCAACGCGATCAGCATCAGCGTTCGCGAGCGCCGGACGGAATTCGCGGTGCTCAAGGTACTCGGTTTTTTACCCTGGCAAATCCTGACACTGGTGCTCGCCGAAGCGCTATTGATTGGAACTCTGTCTGGCCTGGCGAGTGCAGGTTTGGCCTACGGAGTGATCAATGGTGTCTGGGGCGGCCTGCCGTTTCCGATCGCGTTTTTTCCGAAGTTTGCAGTCCCGGTCAATTGTCTGTGGTGGGGTGCTGCGATGGGAGCCGTTACCGCGTTTGCCGGAAGTTTCTTTCCGGCGTGGTCCGCTCGGGGTGTGCGAGTCTCTGACGTTTTTGCAAAAGTTGCCTGAGGATTGAACGTGATCAAAACACTCGTTTTTGCAGCCGCTCCGTGGCAAGTCTTCGGTGCCTCGTCGCCCGTGCTGAAGGGGATATTCCTTGGAACTGCTACGCTCATGCTGGCACTTGTCATCATTGGCAAGGTTCCGTTGAGTTACAACGTGATGAATTTGGCGACGCGATGGCTGACATCCCTGTTTATGCTGGGCTCGTTCACACTTGTGATCGGAGTCCAGATCGCGCTTCTGGCGTTCGTCAACGGCATGTACGCACTGACGGAATCGAGTGGACAGCCGGGAAATGTCATGATCATGTCGGAAGGCTCGACCGACGAGGCGTTCAGCAACCTGGGTTTTGCGGATGCAACTGAAATCGAGACACAGGACGGTGTCGCCAAAGATGAAAATGGCGAGGCACTTGTCAGTCGCGAAGTGTATCTGGGGATTTCCCAACAATTGGTCGACAAAACGACGGGCCAGGCCAAACGGCGATTCCTGCAAGTCAGAGGCATCGATAACCCGGGTATGTCTGCTACAGTTCACGGATTGAAACTCGCCACAGGCGGAGGAC
>JANXOO010001478.1 GCA_025353525.1 Schlesneria sp.
CTCGCCGGATCGACGGTGGACCAGTTGCCTGCAAGTTGTTTCAATTCGTGCCACCGCCCGTGCGTTGCCGCATCACGGCAATCGTTCGCAAGTTGATTCAACTGAACGCCACGCCAGCCGCGCCAGGCAAATGGCGATGCAACCACGGTCATTACTCCGGCTACGACAGCGACGATCGCCAGTTTATTCCGGAAAGAAACGACCGACGTTCGATTTATTTGCTGAGAACCCGAACCGGTCATGGGACACCTTCTTCGATGCGCAAGATCCGGTCAACGGACACGTTTGATAACGTTTGCGTTGAACCCGAGGGCCATCGGATTTCGAGCGATTCGAGAGAATCTGCATCGCCCAGTCCCCAGTGAATTCGCGGGTCACTCGACGACAGATAACTTGACGCGGGTGACACTTCGGCCACCCAAATTTGCCCCCCTGACATGCCAGTTGCACGCGCTCCGTGCGCGAAAACATTCGGCGATTTCCCGCGCAAGTCGAGTTTCAGCCAATGGTGATTCGACTGCGTCCGGTTCATCAACAGCATTGCCGGGCCTTCGAAATCGACCGCCAACAGATCGACCAGGCCATCGTTGTCGAAATCGGCCGTTGCGGATCCTCGTCCGACCATGGTCCGCTGAATGTCGGGGCCGAGTTGAGGAACGATGTCCGTTAATTTCCTTCCATGGTCGTTCCAGTACAGCAGCATCGTTTGACGGTAAAGGACGTGCGGACCGTGAATTTCTGCCGAATTGTCGTAGACATGTCCGTTGACGAAAAAAAGGTCCGGCCAGCCGTCATTTTCAAAGTCGACCCATTTGGTACCGAACCCCAACCGGTTCCTGGAACTGCGTGCGAGATCTGTCCGCTTGGCACAATCAGCAAATAACCGGTTTCCCAGGCTTTGAAAAATTACGAACGAATCGCCAAACCAGTTGGTGACGGCCAGATCGAGTCGACCGTCCCGATCGAAATCAGCCCAGTCGGCTCCCATCGCAGAAACCGCACCGCCATTGTCCGAGGTCGCGACTCCGGCAAGGGTCGCGACATTTTCAAAATTCAGATCACCTCGGTTGTAAAGCAGATCTGCCGCCACACCATCGTTTCCAATATAAAAATCCATCCGACCGTCATCATCCAGATCGGTAAAGGCTAATACCAAACCAACGCCATGAGTCTCTTGCATCCCCTTGGCCGACGCGACCGGTTCAAATGAATGGCGACCGGTATTCCTCCAGATTTGCCCCCGTTCAGGAAGGTACGTTTTAGGACCACAGCCGGATTTTACACCCGGTGTATATTCGCAGTATTTCTGCGTTTCCGGCCCATAAATGACATAGTTAAGGATCACAAGATCGAGCCAGGAATCGCCGTCGAGATCCATGAATCCCGAACTCGCACCCCAGTACCCCTGGTTCGTCGGGTCCAGGCCCGCTTCGGAAGTCACGTCGCGAAATCGCCGACCTTCGATGTTTTTGTAGAGCACAAGTTGGTGAAATCCTGTCAGCAGAACGTCGAGGAATCCGTCCCCGTCGTAATCACCAACCGAACATCCCGTCCAGTGTCCGGCCATTAAACCGAATCCGAATTCTTCCGTCGCGTTTCTGAAGTGTCCGTCACCTTCGTTTCGAAAAAAAGCAGGATGCGGACTTCCAACCAGAAGCACGTCTTGCCAGCCATCGTTATCGCAGTCAAACGCCGCGCACCCGGCTCCGAAAGCATCGAGCGCCGTCATTGGCCGAGATTGATCGGGCCAGCGAAAATGAAGCCCGCGTTCGGTCGCCAAATCGACAAACGAAAAACGCATCGGCACAGCAGAACTGGCAACAACGGGGATAGTAGTGCCTGCCGATAACGCAGAAATTCCGGAACTCACCTGCTTTTCAGCTTCTTCGGATTTCTCAATCACAATCACCGGTCGTGCGGAAACCGGTGCTGACAATTGTCCGCAGCCTATGTGAACCGCGAGGAAACTGCCGCAGAAAACACAGTAGAACACTCTCGACGGTGGGCGATTGATCGTGGGTATGCGGCCTGTCATTGCGGTTGCCAATCTGTGATGTCGATGCGCCGCAATCAAATCCCTGTGAAGACCGCCGCTCGCTGATCT
>JANXOO010000633.1 GCA_025353525.1 Schlesneria sp.
CCCAAAGGCCACGTTCATCGATCTCCATGATATCCATATCCCGATAGATGTTAATCCTGTTTCGCTCGTACAGAGCCCAGAATTGGATCAAATTATTCTGGGAATTCAGGACCGCCCCAACCGCCTGGAGCAGGTTAATCCCTGTTGTTCCCAGATTCGTGGTCCCTGCCTGTCCCGCAACCTGCTGTTTCGGGTTCAGGTTGTTGGCCACGTTGATGTCGAGTTGCAACGACGCTTGACGCAACGCCTTGCGCGTTGTTTCAAAAAGGGAAACATTCATCTTGAGCTGCCGCCAACTGGTTCGGATATCGTATTTGACCTGGTCTTCAAGCAGCATGTACCCGCGCCGGGCCTGCTGGTAATTGACGAGCGATTGACGATACGCGTTCCTGACCTGCATCTGGTCGAGTGGTGCCGTCATCTGGAGACCGAGCTGAAAATTGCTGCTCGCCCCTCGAAAATCGAGCGGATGGTTTCCGGTCGGTGGCGTATTCAGACTTCCCTGAGCCACCAGATTCAGCACGGCTTCCAGGCGATTTGCGGCGACTTCCATATTTCGGCGAGAGTCCATCACTCTGGCCCGAGCATTCATCAAATCGACCCGGTGTTCGAGCGCAGTATCCGTCGCTTCGTCGAGCGTCATATTGAATTCAGGCAACTCGATCAGTTCTGCTCGCAAGCCCGATTGCAACACGCGTGCGTTCTGTACGATTTGTAACAGCTCTTCTCGCGAATCCTTGACGGCTACAAGGATTGTCTGGCGATCCTTCATTGTGGCTTCACCACTTTCGAGGCGCCGATTCCATGCCGCGACTTTGCCGATCACATCGTTAAAACTTTCGCGGATATTCGTAAACATCAACGTGTCACGCTCGAACCGTTGCGAGACGATTTCTTTCGATTCGTCCCACAGCAATTTCGACAATCGCCTTGGCATATTTGCTTCGACACGACGTATGTCTGCCACCAGCAATTCGACGCAGTCGCTGCCGACGATCGATGTCAATTTCGAAAACTGATCAACGACAAACTTCAGTTCATCGACCGGCGGATCCGTTTCGTCAAGCCGCGCGGGTCTCGAAACAAATTTGAGCAGCCGGTTTTCAATCGCGAACAGTCGCGGGTCGGTCAATTCAAACTGTTTCAACATCGAACGATCGATCGTCACTTGCATGTCGATCGGAATGCCAAGAAAGAACTTGAATTGATCAATTTCGTCGTCAAACGCGAATTTCAATCGTCGCTCGTTGATTTCGCCATTCGTTAATGCGGTCACGACCTGGAGGTAGTCGAGAGTCGTGATGCCGACGCGAAGCTGGATGAAGATTTCCTGAATTGCCGTCTGATAAGCGATATCGCTACTTAAAGCCAACAATTCGTCCCGTTCGCGATCTGACATCACGTTCGGATCGCGCCAGCGCAAGCGTCGGATTTCCGGTGTGTAGTCGATCTTTCGCGCGAGTTGGGCGGGAAACACGATTCCGTCGGGCAATGCTCCGCGGTCGAGGCGCCTAAAGGGTGTTTGAGCGACCAGTTCTTTCAGCCGTTCTGCCTGAACCCGCAGGTACTCGACGTTTTCGTGCTGGTTAAGTACCTGCTGCATCTGGAACAACAGCCCGTAATACCCGGCTGGCTGAGCACTCACTGATGCCACGGTCGATCCGACAGTCGTTCCCGCAGCGACGTTGACCCCGGCATTCGTACTGATAACAGCCGGATTCGTGATTGCTGTGGCAGATGTCGCCGAGATAGCTGGTGGAGAGCTGTTCGATCCGCCACTGGAATTGACAACGGCATCAGCAAAAAAGAGCCTGCGGTAACGGGCGAGTGTGCGAACATTGTACAGGACGCTTCGTTCGCTGAACGTCAGATTTTCGAGGAAGAATTTTCTGCCCGCCCCCGATAACAGTGGCTGCACCAGTGAATACGACAACAGCGACTGCGAGGTCGTATTTTGCCCTCCTGAGAATATCCATAGTGTATTGTTCGCGAGTCCGACGATCCATTGACCACCGGTTGGCAGCACCTGGCTGACTCCGCCGGAAGAGTTCAAACCGAGTGCATTGCGCGTCCCTGGAATGGTTGAGTTATTCAGAATTCCCGACGGGACCGCCAGGCCAGGCAGAGTCGCTGACGGAGTGACCGGAGCTCTGCCGGCGAGATATCTGACGTTGAACTGAAACTGGTCGAGCGACAGTTGCAGTGCTGACAGATACAGGTTTTCCAACTGTGTCTGATAGTCTCGACTGTGGATGCTGGCCAGTTCGATCGTCTGTGCCAGCGTCAGGTTCTCGATCGTCGGCACAACTCGCATCGAAGCTTCTGTCGGCAATGCCGTAGGGTCGGTTCCGACAGTGACGCCGTCCGACAACTGGTAGCTGTCATGGAACGTATCCGGTGCAACGCCAAAACTCGCCATCCACTGAGGGTTTTCGACTGACATCAGTTGCCCGAATTTATGCCAGCTCTTGTACCCGCGCATCCCGTTGACCCATTCCATGTATCGGGCAGCGGACGGATCGTCGGGTGGAAGCGGTGGCGCGTCCTTGTCATCAGGATCGTAAAACCGGCTGCGAGGATCGGGTTCGACCGATGTCCGCGGCAAGACCCACTGCGGATCAAACTGCTTTTGACTCAACAGATTGTACGCATCGAAGTCCGCCTGACTCCGCCAGAAACTGCGCGAACAACCGCTGACCATCAACCATCCGCAGGCGGCGAAAACCAGCCACCATCGTTTGTGTAATGAGAATCGGCGCGAAAAATGTCTGTTTGATGAAACGTCCATCGTCATGCCACTTCCCTTTCAACGGACTTCGCCCCCGATCGGGAACTGAGTGCAAGCAACATCTGCTGAAGCGCAAATTGAGGCGATTGAGGATCGGTGACCGGATCGTTGCGATCTGTGTTCGGGATCGCGGGTGTGTCAATTCTCGATTTTGGAAAAGTGACTGCGGATTTCCGCTCGGTAGCAACATCGAGTACACCGCCCAGTTGCCGCAGGAGTGTGACGAGCATCGTTCGCGATGATTCAGGGAATTCGCGCATCAACTGGTCAGCCCAGGTCGGCCTGGCGTCATCAACCCGGCTCAGCAGAGTTTGGCCTTCGAGGCT
>JANXOO010000634.1 GCA_025353525.1 Schlesneria sp.
TGGGTCTGGGCAATCCCGGCCCTGAATACGACGGCACCCGCCACAACGTTGGCGCCGAGGTGGTTGCGCTTCTCGCATCGCGGTCGGGGTCCAAGCTGAAGGCCGGAAAGGCGGGGTTTTGAGTGGCTCTATACATGGATCCGCGACCCCGAACGGTATCATCCCCGTACGAAGATGCCAAATCTGTATCTTGAAGCGGAAGGTTCAGGGGACAGCGCTGTTGATCCCGCTGCGGATATTGCCGCCTTCTTGCTGAAGCTGGATGGTGATCCGGCCAGCTTCAAGCCGACTGCGGAATATGCGAAGCCGAAAGTCGACGCAGAGGCGCTCAACACGCTGGTGGCGTCGATGCTTGGAAAGTTGTTGACTCAGGATCAGATCCGTAAATTGCTCGCGACAGGCAAGTATCCAATTCCTGCCGAGCGGATCAAGACAGATGAATTCGAACTGGTCGGAGCGGACGGTGAGTTTTCCGAAGAGGAATGGAACTTGCGCAAGCTGACGTATGTTGGCAAGAAAGCGATTACCAAATACGGCTGCTACGGCTGTCACGATATTCCAAACTACGAATTGGCACGTCCGATCGGAACGGCCCTTCAAGACTGGGGCAAGAAGGATCGGTCCCGACTGGCGTTCGAGCACATCCACGAATACCTGCACCATCACGGCAATCCGGATTTGGGAGTCGATCTGGAAGCTGTCGATGCAAAGAACGCGGCACGGTTGAAATTGACATCAAACGCCGGGGTCCGAGTTTCGAAAGCCGGAAAGAAGCAGCCGCCTTTAGATGGCGAGCTTCACCTGGACGACGTCATCGTGAACATTGGCGGCGTTGCGATTACAAATCCTGACCAACTGCGAGATCGGCTCGAACGGAGTGCCGTTGGCGGTGAAATGAATCTGGGCGTGATCCGCGACGGCACGCCAAAGTCACTGAAGGTAAAGCCGGATGGGTCGTTGACGGATCGCGTCGAGAAAGCCGTCCATCAGGGCAAACAAAATGAGTTCAAAACCGATGAAGATCGGGATCGCGAACTGAGCGCTGCGTTCTATTACGAAAGCCTCGGACACCACGGACGGCCGGGCTTCCTTTGGCAAAAACTGCGTCAGCCGCGAAGTTACGACTACAAATCGGTCGAAACGAAATCGTCGTTTGATGACCGGCTGAGGATGCCAAAATTCCCGCTGAACGAGTCGGAAATCGACGCGATTGCTACATTCGTACTCGGGCTGATTGCCGAACCGCAGATCCCGGAATACGTGCATAATCCTGGCGGAGTGGCAGGAGCCAGGATTCGCGGCGAGAAATTGCTGAAACAGTACAACTGCGCGTCGTGTCACATGCTTGATATGCCAAAGATTCGATATGCGGTCGATGTCGAGAGTCTGACAGCGTCAGATACGTCGGGCGACTATCCCGAAGCTGTCAAGTTGCTGCACACATTGAGGCCGCCACGAAACGGGCTGACGGCTGTCAAGAAGACGGTCGACGTTGACGGCAGCAAGAAGTTGCTTTCAATCATCGAATTGCACGGGATGGTCACGAGTGCGCCAAACCCTGAAGATCCGCCGGAGGAACAGGAGTATGTCGTTGAACTGTGGGAAAACCTGAAGATCGCGGGCAAAAACTTCCTGCCTGCATCCAAGTTCATTTTCCCGGCAGCAACTCTGGATTCGGTCGGTGCGGCGAACGGTGGTCCATTCGCTGAATGGCTGGTCAACCGGTTGGTCGATTCAAAGCAGGCGAAAGAAAAGTCACTTGCATGGCAAATGTCACCGCCTCCGTTGTACAAGGAAGGGACGAAGGTCCAGACACCGTGGCTCTTCAATTTCCTGAGGAATCCAGGCAAGATTCGTCATACGACGGTCTTGCGAATGCCGCGTTTTAACATGAGTAACGACGAAGCTCAGTCGCTTGCAAATTACTTCGCCGCGAAAGATGACATGCCTTATCCGTACCAGTTGATTACAGAACGTGAACCGGCTTATCTGCGTGATCAGGACGCTCAGTTCCATACTGAATTCCCTGACAAGACGAACGATTACCTGAGCGAATCGTGGAAGATGTTGAATGCGCCTCTGTGCATCAAATGCCACTCAGTAGGTGGCCTGCAGGTGAAGATCTCTGACCCGGCCAAGGATATCCGTGGGCCGAATCTCGATCTGGCTGGTGACCGGTTGCGTCCCGACTGGACGTTGTTATGGCTGTACAAACCCCAGTGGATCACACCCTACACCTCAATGCCGATCCCTTTACCGCCGCAACAGCCAGGGTCTCAGCCTCGCTTTGCAGATATTCTCGGTGATAACGGACAGAAGCAAACTGTGTCGTTGCGAGACGCACTGATTAATTACCATCGGTTGCTGGAACGCGAAGGGAAATCGGGCTCATCGCCACAAGTCGCGGGACCAGCCGTGGGAGGTGACGACTAATGTTGACGACCATTTTAAATTTACGGCTCACCGCTGTCCGCAAGAAATATGCTTCGGTCGCTACGCTGTTGGTGTCACTGTTCGCCGTTACAATTTCCGGATGTGGCAAGCTTTTTGAGCAGACCCCGTTTACTTCGAAGTTGTTTTCCGGAGCCAATCTGAAGCCAACAGTTGTGTACCGCCCAAGTACGACTGCGGGGGCCGGTGCTGACACAGCAACGGCGGCTGCGGTTGCGACCGAAACCGCGTCGAGTGGCGGGACCGGGAATTTGAAAGGCAAAGTCGAGTTCGTCGGGACGCTGGCAACTTTGCCACCAATATACGCCAAGGGAAGCGATGTCAAAGATGCTGCAGTCTGTGCTGCGGTCGAAGCGCCCAATCAGGAAATCCTCGTGAAGGATGGGGGATTGGCGAACGTCTTCATTTACCTGAAGAAAACGCCTAAATCGGTTCCTGCGGCGGCTGCCGATGCGAGTTTTGTGTTCGATCAAAAGGGTTGCGTATTCAAGCCACATGCGATGATCTCGCGCGTTGGACAAATAATCATGGTCTTGAATAGCGACGGGGTCGCTCATAACACGCATACGTACGGCGTGAAGACGACATCGTTCAACAAGATCGTGAACCCAAACGACGCAGTCGGTGCACCCCTCGTGTACAAACAGGCCGAACAGGAGCCGATCAGTGTCGGCTGCGATATTCATCCCTGGATGAAAGCCTATCATTTGCCGGTCGACCATCCTTATGCGGCAATCAGCGGCGATGACGGGACGTTCGAGATCAAGGATCTTCCGGCTGGCAAACACGAATTCAAGGTGTGGCACGAAGTGCCAAAAATGATTGAAAAGTCGCTCGTCGTGACGATCAAGCCAGGCGACAATGATCTGACGATCAAAGTGACTGCCGC
>JANXOO010000663.1 GCA_025353525.1 Schlesneria sp.
CGCCTGATCGAAAGCGGGTTTCTGTGGTCGCTGCTGCACTTACACCTGGAAGACACTGCGCGACGTTGTTCGCTTTGCCCGATCCACAGCTCCGAAATTTTTGGAATCTGCTCATTTAAGAAGTAGTTATGCAATTTGCCTCATCCGGTTTTCGCCTGCTGTCGGAGTTCGTGAGTTCCATTTCATCGGGTTGCCGTTTTCAACGATCAAAACGCGATGTGCAGTTTCCTGCGTTTCTGCTGATGCTGTGCCTGTTTTCCGGGTGCAAGCCGGCAGCACCGACTTCGACCAAACCGGTGACTCCCTCGACAGTGACCAAAGAAGATCAACTCACTACGGTGGAACTGACCGAAGCTGCCGCGCAGCGGCTTGGAGTTCAAACGGCGGTCGTTGAAATGCGCCCAATGCCTCGATTCCGCACTTATGGGGGCGAGGTCATGCTACCGACCGGTGCCACCATCGTCGTTTCAGCACCTGTTGCCGGAATACTGCAACTGCCTGCGGGGGCTCGGGAAATCAAGGCAGGAGTCGCAGTTACCGCTCAACAACCATTGTTGACACTGTTGCCGCTGGTTCTGACACCGTCGGAACGAACGGCGCTGGCGGTGGCTCGAACGGGCATCGCGACCCAGCGAGCGGATGCAGGGGCGCAGGTCGAGCAGGCTCAAATCACGGTGAGTGCAGCGAAGATTGCACTCGACCGCGCCAAAAAGCTGTTCGAAAGAAATGTCGGTAAAGCTCAGGATGTTGACGATCAGACGGCTCGGGTTGAACTCGGCGAACAGCAACTCGAAGCAGCATTGTCACGCAAGAAAATCGTCGATCAGATTCGCCTCGACGACGATTCGGGGCACGAGCCATCGCCGATGATGATCGAGTCACCTCAGGCGGGCATCGTCCGCAGCGTCCACGTCAAACCTGGTGAAATCGTCAATACAGGGTCGCCGCTCTTTGAAGTCATGAACGGCGAAACACTGTGGGTTCGAGTTCCTGTCTATGTCGGCG
Organism: Schlesneria sp.; assembly: GCA_025353525.1. GTDB lineage: Bacteria > Planctomycetota > Planctomycetia > Planctomycetales > Planctomycetaceae > Schlesneria. The sequence goes on from JANXOO010000663.1 coordinate 1,006, forward strand.
AGGTCGCGGGGATTGCGCCCGATGCCCCGGCTGAAATTGGCGAACTTTCGTCGCGACCAGGTCAAAACCGGTTGAAAGCACAACCGATCGCCGCACCACCGACTGCAACGGCACTCGCCGCGACACTCGACGTGTACTATGAACTTTCAAATGCCGGTGCGACCTTGCGACCGGGTCAACGAGTCAGCGTCGAAGTGCCGCTTTCGGGCGACGCGGAACAACTGATGCTTCCCTGGTCGGCTGTTGTTCAGGACATTCATGGAGGGCACTGGGTCTACGAGCAATTGGCTGAGCACAAATTCGTACGTCGGCGTTTGCAGATCAAACGGGTCATCGACTCCTGGGCCGTGATCGAACGGGGACCTCCGGCGGGGACAACCGTCGTCGTCGCAGGTGCCGCAGAAATCTTCGGAGACGAATTCGGGTTCGGCAAGTAATCCCGTTCACTCCGTTTGCCCCCGGTTTTCCAAAAATCTGAGACCTCTGATTTCTGCTGGAATAATTCATGACCTGGCTTGTTACGACATCCTTGAAACTTCGAGTTCTGGTTCTTGCCGCTTCGATCGTTCTGGTCATCGTTGGTGCCAGAACGTTGAAGAACGCACCGCTGGATGTCTTTCCTGAATTTGCACCTCCGCTGGTCGAGATTCAAACGGAAGCACCCGGACTGTCGACGGAAGAAGTCGAAAGCCTGATTACAATTCCGCTGGAAAACGGATTGAAGGGAACTCCGTGGCTGAAGACGTTACGGTCCAAATCGGTCCTCGGCCTTTCATCAGTGGTCCTCATCTTCCCCCAGGGAACGGATCTTATTCGGGCGAGGCAATTCGTACAGGAACGACTGGCGATGGAAGCAGCCCGGTTACCTGCGGTTGCTCATCCGCCGGTGATGTTGTCTCCATTGTCGTCGACGAGTCGTGTCCTGAAAATCGGCGTGACTTCGAAAACGCTGACGCAAATGGAACTGAGTGAACTGGCCAAATGGACAATTCGGCCAAATCTGATGGCCATTCAAGGGGTCGCGAACGTCGCGATCTGGGGCCAACGCGATCATCAGATTCAGGTTCTCGTCAATCCCGAGAGGTTGCGGCGGCACTCGGTGACACTCGACGCCGTCCAACGCACGGTGGCGGATGCTGTATCGCTCGGTGGCGGCGGATTTGTCGACACACCCAATCAGCGGATTTCCGTACGCCAGTTATCGGGCGTCACCAGCCCCGAAGAACTCGGTGCCGCGATCGTCGACTTCCGTTCCGGTTCTCCGATCCTGCTGGGAGACGTCGCCGACATTGTCGTTGGACACCCGTCGCCGATCGGCGACGCGGTCATCAATGACGGACCCGGCCTGCTGCTGATCGTCGAGAAACAGCCGTGGGGGAATACGCTCGAAGTCACGCAGAAGGTCGAAGCGGCAATCGAATTACTGAAGCCCGGCCTGAAAGGTGTCGACATCGATCCGACCATTTTTCGACCGGCGACATTCATCGAACGGTCCCTGCACAATCTGAGGATCGCGATGGGGATCGGTTGCCTGCTGGTGATCGCGATCCTGCTGATGTTTCTGTTTGACTGGCGAACGTCACTCATTAGCCTGACCGCGATTCCGTTGTCGCTGATTGCCGCAGCACTGGTGCTTTACTACACCGGGTCGACGATCAACACGATGGTCATTGCCGGATTGGTGATTGCTTTAGGTGAGGTCGTCGACGACGCCATTATCGATGTCGAAAACATCTTGCGGCGACTGACAATCAACAGAACGCTGGCCATGCCACTGTCGCCGTTTCAGGTCGTATTGCAAGCGTCGCTGGAAGTCCGCAGTGCGGTCGTCTACGCCAGCCTGATCGTCACGCTTGTCTTTCTGCCAGTATTGTTTCTGGATGGGGTTTCGGGCTCGTTCTTTCGGCCGCTGGCAATCGCCTACATCCTGGCGATCCTCGCTTCGCTGCTGGTCGCGTTGACGGTGACGCCAGCGCTGTCACTCATGCTGCTGCCAGGTGCAACGAAAGAACGTCACGAAGCTCCGCTCGCACACGCGTTGAAGAGAATGTACGGATCGGTACTTCCGTTTTTTATGGGGCGACCACGCAGCGCGGTGGCTCTGGTTGCAGTGATGTTTATCCTGACCGGATACACAGTGACAACACTCGGCGAAGAATTTCTGCCGAACTTTAAAGAGACCGATTTCCTGATGCACTGGGTTGAAAAGCCGGGGACATCTCTGGAAGCGATGCAGCGAATTACAGTGGAAGTCAGTCGCGAATTACGAGCGATTCCCGGCGTGCGCAATTTCGGTTCGCACATCGGACGAGCGGAAGTTGCCGACGAAGTCGTCGGACCCAACTTTACCGAACTTTGGATCAGCGTTGACCCCGACGTGCCGCTCGGACCAACCGTTACCAAAATCGAAGAGGTGATCAAAGGTTATCCCGGCCTGTATCGTGACGTACTGACGTACTTGAAAGAACGCATCAAGGAAGTTCTGACCGGAGCAGGGGCCACGATCGTCGTTCGAGTTTACGGATCGGATCTGGCGGTGTTGCGTGCCAAAGCTCAGGAAATTTATGCCACGATGAAAGAGGTTCCTGGCGTTGACACACCCAAAGTCGAACCGCAGGTACTGGTCCCTCAGTTCCAGGTACGACTCCGTCCCGATGCAACATCGCGATTCGGATTGACGGGCGGTCAGGTTCGTCGTGCCGTGGCAACACTGGTCAAAGGGACAAAAGTTGGAGAAGTCTACGCCGAGCAAAAGAGTATCGATGTCGTCGTCTGGGGAACGCCCGATCAGCGATCAGATCTTTCGTCATTGCAGCGATTGCTGATCGATCTTCCCATAGGTGGCGGACACGTTCCGTTGAGTGATGTGGCAGAAATTTCGGTGGTCCCGGCCCCGAACGAAATCAAACACGAACAGGCATCACGTCGGATCGATATCACGTGTAATGTGAAAGGCCGCGACCTGGGCTCGGTCGCTCGTGAGATCAAAGTGGCGGTTCAAAAACTCGATTTCCCACAGGGATACCACCCGGAATTTCTTGGTGAATACGCCGCCCGAGCTGAATCGCAGCAGCGACTGTTCGCACTGGCCGGATTGTCGATGATCGGAATTCTGCTGCTGCTGCACGTCGACTTTCAGTCTTGGAAACTGACGGCGATCGTGTTTCTGACGATCCCGTTTGCGCTCGTCGGTGGCGTTGCCGGTGTCATGCTCGACAACGGAATTCTCTCGCTCGGCTCGCTGGTCGGCTTTGTAACGGTTCTCGGCATCGCTGCGAGAAACGGTATTATGCTGGTCAGCCACTACCGTCATCTGGAAGAACAGGAACATGAACCGTTTGGCCCGGCTTTGGTGAAGCGCGGTTCTGAAGAACGTCTGGCCCCAATTCTGATGACGGTTCTTGCAACGGGACTGGCACTGGTCCCGTTGGTCTGGGGAGGCAATCTGCCGGGTCACGAGATCGAATACCCGATGGCCGTTGTCATTCTGGGCGGGTTGGTGACATCGACAATCCTCAACCTGTTTTTGCTTCCGCCAATCTATCTGGCGTTTGGCAAAGTGCATCGCGTTTCAGAATGAACAGCCGACTGAGCCACGATTTTGCAAATAGCTTCTGAATTCATCGGCGTTTCGACGTTCAAGGTAACGCGGCGGTACTCCGCTTGAGTTGACCGCTTTGTTCGGGATTCTTTTGTGTTGTACGGTCTACGACGTGTCGACCGTCTTTACCTTGGCGGGACTGCAAATCATCCACAATCTTTCCGAGGTCGTTGCCAAATAATGCCGCGTTTTCCTCTCGGACTCTTCGGATTTCTGAAACAATTGGATCATCAAACATTGATTAACTCCTGAGGCGTACAGATGACCGGCGATTTCAAACCGTGATCCGCGAGTACCTCCTCAATTTTACGGCGAAACGATGGATTGGCAATGTGCTTGCAATTCCAGGTGAGTAAATAATCCATTTCGTTTTGTGCCGCAGCCGCAATATGGACGGCGTCAATGGCCGCTTTGGTTGGCAGACCAACGCTGCGCAGTACGTCTTCGGCCAAGGCACGAGTATCCAATGTCATCGCAAGAACAGAAATGCCATCCACAAAAGCGAGGCGTTCGCGGGCTGCCACCGGATCACCCGCCGTGCATTCATCAATGACTGCCTGCGATACGAACAAATCAAAACTTGCTCGGTGGTCGTTCCACTATTGCAACGTCAGGAGTTGATTCGCTGCAAAGACGATATTGGAACCCGGACGAGAAGCCAAGTACCCAAAGACTGACGTTTCAAGGTAAACCGACGGCACGCTTCACTCCCTCCGGCGTCCGAACGAACAAGGTAACACGGCGGCAGCCAAGTTGCTGTGAATTCAGTGAACGCCCGATCCGCCGCTCGGGTTGACTGTTTTGATGTTCGGCACTTCTGCATACGACACGATAAGGCGATTCGACTGTTCTTGCCAGAGAATCGCGGCCTCCGCAATCGCACTGATATCACCGCCGCATTCATCGGAAATCCGCTCACGCGTCTTGTGAATATCGGCAATCGTCGTATCGGCGGCATTACGTTTCGTCGTTTGGTTCGTCATCCAACATCTCCTCGGGAGTGCAGATCAATGGAACGAAACAATTCCGCGCGGAAAGACCACGATGAATTCCCGGAAGAATCCGGGCATTTGCAATTCCATGTTAGCAAGTAGTCAACCCGATGATACGCCGCCGTCGCAATGTGCAAGGCATCAATTCGGGCTTGGGCAAGCTTCGCGTTCGCGGCCAGGGTGCCGTGTTCCGCACGATCCTTCTCAAAGTGAGCGGTTGGAACGTGCTGCGGGCCTCGGCCTCGGAGAAGTTGCTCGCGATGGTCCAGGAAAAGATTACCAAACTGACGGGTGCCGGGGGGGCCCGGCCCTTTTTGGCAGACTCGACGACTCGCACATTCCCTCACCAGTCGATTCACGCGCTCCGAGATGGTCCCCAAACCGTTCAGATTCATGCCGCCGCGCGCG